>JAFSWJ010000371.1 GCA_017444545.1 Lachnospiraceae bacterium | reverse complement strand
TCAGTCTGACGTAATCTTCTTCATTGAAGAATCTTTCTCTCTGCACTCTTGTCATATAAAGGATATCAAGACGCGGCATGGCATCCTCAAGCTTTGTGATCTCTTCAAATTCCGCACCGTTCCTTTTGATCTCATCTGTCATATAATCAGGGAGCCGGAGTTCATCGGGGGATATGAGTATGAATCTCACATCTTTGTATCTGAGAAGTGCCCTGATCAGGGAGTGGACGGTACGTCCGAATTTCAGATCCCCGCAAAGACCTATGGTCATTCCGTCAAAATGTCCCTTTAATGCCCTGATGGTCATCATGTCAGTCAATGTCTGTGTGGGATGCTGGTGTCCGCCGTCCCCCGCGTTTATGACAGGTATGCGGGAATGCTTTGCTGCAACTGTCGCAGAACCTTCTTTGGGATGCCGCATAGCTGCGATATCGGCAAAGCAGGATATGATCCTGATGGTATCGGCAACACTCTCTCCCTTTGCTGCCGATGAGGAATCGGCTGTTGCAAACCCCATGGTCCTTCCGCCGAGTCTGAGCATTGCAGCTTCGAAGCTCAGACGGGTTCTGGTGCTGGGTTCATAGAACAGAGTTGCTATGATCTTTCCGTCGCATACGTGGGCATACTTTTCGGGATCAGCCTTGATCTTTTCGGCATTGTCCATCAATGTTTCAAGTTCTTCCACCGAAAGATCCAGCGGTGTCAGCAGGTGTCTCATATTACCTCCTTTTATACTTCATTCGAAAAAAGGGGCCTGAAAGCCCCTGTCGCGGCAGAACGTACATCAGGTACGTATCTGCCCGTCTCCGTATATCTCATATTTGTATGAAGTGATAGCCTCAAGTCCCATAGGACCGCGGGCATGAAACTTCTGGGTGCTGATGCCTATCTCGGCTCCGAGACCGAATTCGCCGCCGTCCGTAAATCTGGTGGAAGCATTCATGTAGACGCAGGCTGCATCCACTTCCCTCATGAATCTTTCGGCATTCTGTCGGTTCTTTGTTATGATCGCCTCGGAATGGTGGGTCGAATTTGCATTGACATGCTCGATGGCCTGATCGAGATTGTCAACCACCTTCATTGAAATGAAAGGTCCTAAAAATTCCTTTGCAAAATCCTCATCACTTGCAGGCTTTATGCCCGGAGATATCTCTATTGCCTCCCTGCTTCCTCTGATCTCGACATTCTTTCCGGTAAGTCTTTCGTAGATCCGCGGTATGATATCTCCGGCAACGGCCTTGTGGATCACCAGGGATTCACAGGCGTTGCAGACCCCCATTCTCGAGGTCTTTGCATTGTCTATGATATCAAGAGCCATATCGATATCCGCTTCCTCATCCACATAGATATGGCAGTTTCCGGTTCCTGTC
This sequence comes from Lachnospiraceae bacterium, assembly GCA_017444545.1. GTDB lineage: Bacteria > Bacillota > Clostridia > Lachnospirales > Lachnospiraceae > NK4A144. The sequence continues at coordinate 5,219 of JAFSWJ010000371.1, read as the reverse complement.
TCTATCACGGGGACTGTCGCATTGCTGACCACCGAGTGTATGAGCCCCGCTCCTCCTCTCGGGATCAGAAGATCCATATAATCATTCATCTTCATGAATTCCGTGGCAGTCTGTCTGGACGTATCTTCTACGAGAAGCAGCGCATCCTCCGGAAGCTTTTCATTCTCCAAAGCCTTCCTGATGACATTTACTATCTCCTTGTTTGAATTGATGGAATCTGAACCGCCTCTGAGGATCACTGCGTTTCCGGTCTTGAAACAAAGACCGAAAGCATCAGCTGTCACATTGGGTCTGGATTCATATATGATCCCGATGACACCCATGGGCACCCTGACCTTCATGATCTTCAGACCGTTGGGCCGGATGTTGTTTTCCATCACCTCGCCAATGGGATCCTTCATGGCGCTGATCTGCTCAAGCCCCTCCGCCATTGCCTTGATCCTGTCTTCGTTAAGCATCAGCCTGTCCTGCAATGCATCACTCATGCCATTTGCCACAGCCTCTTCCATGTCAAGACGGTTTGCCTCTATTATGGATGCACTTTCCTTTACAAGCGCCTGAGCTGCGGCGCGAAGTCCGAGGTTTTTTGATGCGGCGTCAAGCACATTGAGCCTGACTGAGGCATCCTTTGCTCTTTTTCCCAATGAATCAAGATATTCCATACAATCTCCTTTGCTGTAAGTATTGTATTATCTATGTATCAACATGTCAAAAATGGTTGTTTCAAAGTATAAGCGGACCTGTAAGCCGGGTTTTGTCTTGGATGATGATCTATCTAAGGCTGCCGTTACCGGCAGTCTTCAGCGAACTACCACGGAAGCAGACCGGGCCGGCCTGTGGCTTCCAGATTTGTTCTTGCTTCGGATGGGGCTTGCAATGCCGGCTGTGTTACCACAGCTGCGGTAGTCTCTTACACTGCCATTTCAACCTTGCCATGAAACACAAAAGTGCCATTCGGCGGTATGTTTTCTGTTGCGCTATCCCGCGGGTCACCCCGGGCGGACGTTATCCGTCATCCTGCCCTATGAAGCCCGGACTTTCCTCGTTGCCAAAAAGGCACCGCCATCATCCGGTCCGCTTATGTTTTATTTTGTTTTCAGTTCATACCTGGAAGCACGAGCCGCCGATAAATTCCCTGACTATGGAATTCTGCGGGATCGATGCAGTATCCATCGCCAGGAAGTATTCCAGGAATTTGAGCAGTCTTTTTGCCTCCTGATACGCCGGATCATCCGGTGTGATCCCGAAAAGCAAAGGCTCTACAAAGGGCTTTAATACTGCAAGCTCATATATCAGGTGTGAATTGAACATGGCATTTGCGCTTTCCTGGAAGGGAAAGATGTATTTTTCCTCTCCCCTTCTGACCGATGCCCACATATTGAGGGTTTTTGAAGCAGATGCCCCTCTGGTCCGGAAATCTCTGACTATTCTCCTGATGAGTCTGCCGTCAGTGGTGGGCACCCTGTTGTGATCATCAACATTGAGGGTGGTCAGGGCACTGATGTATATCTTGTATTTGCTTTCAGGCGGCAGTGAATATGAAAGTTTGTCATTGAGTCCATGGATACCCTCTATGACGAGGACGTCATCATCGTCAAGCTTCAGGTAATTTCCCTTGTACTCTCTTTTTCCCGTCTTGAAATTGAAGGTGGGAAGCTCAACGTTTTCTCCGTCAAGGAGCCTTGTCATGTCACTGTTGAAGCCTTCGACATCTATAGCCTCCAGACATTCAAAGTCATAATTTCCATCCTCATCCACAGGTGTGTCCTCCCTGTTTTTGAAATAGTTATCCAAAGCTATGGGATGGGGTTTCATGCCGTGGGCAAGGAGCTCTATCGAAAGCCTGTGTGAAAATGTGGTCTTTCCGGAGGATGAAGGGCCTGCTATCATCACAAAGCGGCTGTTTCCCTTTGTCTTGATCCACTTTGCGATATCCCCGATCCTGCTTTCCTGTAAAGCCTCCTGTACCAGTATCGTCTCCTGCATCTTGCCGGAGCTTATCATTTCGTTGAGGTCTCCGACAGTCCCTATGCCGATCATCTCACCCCAGATATTTGAGGTCCACATGGTCCTGAAAAGCTTCCTGTGGGCTTTGTGTTTGGGGACCACCTCAGGTTCTTTTCTTTCGGGAAGCTGCAAAATGAGTCCGTCGTCATGGAGCAGGAGGTCAAAATACCTGATATATCCTGCTGAGGGAACCATATAGCCGTAGTAATAATCCTCATACCCGTTCAGTGTATATATGTTGATGCCGGAATGCCTCCTGTATTTAAACAGCTTTTCCTTGTCGGTCCTGCCCTCCTTTTTGAAGCATTCAAGCATTTCAGACAGATCTCTGGACTCTTTTTTGATAACGGCATCTTCCTTTACGATCTCGTTCATCCTGTCCTTTATCCTGCCGATGAGTTCCTCATCGAGCCTGAAATTTCCCTTGCAAAAGCAGTAATACCCTGCTCCTATGGAAAACTCCACCCTGAAGAAATCGATGTTTTCCTTTCCGACGATATCGTAAAAAGCCGATATCAAAAGGAGACAGGCAGACCTTTTGTACGTCTTGTGCCCGGCCGTGCTCTTTGTAGTTTCAAAGCTTATCGTGCAGTCCGATTCAAGCGTATGAAACAATTCCTGAAGCTTGTTGTTAACGACGGCAAGAACTATATCCGCATCATAATCCTGCCTGAAATCACGCGCTATCTCCTGATAGGTTGTATGTTCCCTGTACCTGTATTCCCTGTCCCTGTATCTTACAACATATTCTTTTTCCATCAATTGCTCCCTTCAGATTATTGAAAAGCCCTTTTCCCTGTTGTCGGTAAATACCTCTATATCATCCGCATTTCTTTTGATGTAATCCTTCATGTATTCTATGAAGATCTTTTCTATGCCGAAATGCCCTGCATCTATTATGGCTATACCCTTTTCAACGGCATCGATCCCTTCGTGATGGCCTATATCTCCTGTGACAAGGACCTCAGCTTTCGCATTCACCGAATCATTGATGGCTGAGGCTCCGGAGCCCGGCATGATCGCAGCTTTCTGCACGGATTTTTGGAGGTCCCCGAAAACCTTCACATGTTCAAGACAAAAGCATTCCTTTACAAGCTCTGACAGTTCATCGATCCTCATCCTTGCGGACAGATTTCCTACTCTGCCAAAGCCGATATCATCTCCCGTAGGCTGCAGGATCTTTGTGTCTGAAAGGCCCAGTCTGTCGGCAGCCTCATCACTCATGCAGGATATGTCAAAATTTGTATGCATGGCAAAACAGGCGATATCATTTCTGACGAGTTTCATGATCCGGCGTCCGGTGAAATCCCGGTTGTTTACCTTTTTGATGCCCCGAAAGATGAGCGGGTGATGGGTGAGTATGAGGTCTGCTTTCAGTTCCACTGCCTCATCTATGACCTCATCGGTCGCGTCCAGGGCGCAAAGGACTCTCCTTATCTCTTTTTCCTCATCCCCTGCGATCAGTCCCGAGTTGTCCCAGTCACTGCAAAGTCCGGGATCTGCTATATCATTAAACAGCTCTATCAGCCTTTCAAGCTTCATATTCCCTCAATGCCTTTTCGTACAGGCGCAGTTTGTATTCGATCTCCTGCCTCCTGTCACCCTTGATGTTTTTATTATCAGACAGATCCCTGAAATTATTCAGGCGAAACTTCAGGTACTCTGCTTTTTCAATGCTCTTTTCGCAAAAAAATCCGGGTCCCAGTTCATATCCCTGCTCATCTTTGCATGCATCCTCTCCCCTTATGCATGAAATGATGAAATAATACTTTCCCTCATCTTTTGTCAGCCTTTCATTCCGGATGAAAAAACCGCTTCTTCCGAGATATTTCCGGAAATCCGCCAGCTTTGAATGCGGAGAAAACACAAAATTTCCGATGCCTTCGATCTTTTTGCCGCCTTCGTTTATTATCTTTTCGATGAGGGGACCGCCCATGCCTGATATTAGCAGTGTCGTTTTCTTTCCCGAAAAAAGCTGATCCGAAAGATCTATTTTGGCAAGCCCGTCTGAAACGACAAACCTCATACGTCCGGAAACACCCGCCTCAAAAGCATTTCTTTTTGCCGATTCCAGCGGTCCTGTATTAATGTCTGATGCAACAGCAAACCGGATACTGTCCTTTTGAAGGAGGCTCACCGGTATCAATCCATGATCACAGCCGATATCGATCAGCACATCACAGCCTTCACAGGCGGCTGCTATATCCTCAAGTCTTTTTGAAAGCAGGATCATTCCAGATAATCCTTGAGTTTTCTTGATCTTGAAGGATGACGGAGTTTTCTCAACGCCTTGGCTTCTATCTGCCTGATCCTTTCCCTTGTGACGGAAAACTGCTTTCCCACTTCCTCCAGGGTTCTGGCTCTGCCGTCATCAAGTCCGAAACGAAGCCTCAAAACCTTTTGTTCTCTTTCAGTCAGAGTGTCCAGAACCTCATCAAGCTGTTCCTTTAAAAGCTCAAAGGCCGCGGCATCTGCGGGAACGGGCACCTGATCATCCTGTATGAAATCCCCGAGATGGCTGTCTTCTTCTTCACCAATAGGGGTTTCAAGCGAAACAGGCTCCTGGGATATCTTCAATATCTCCCTGACGCGTTCAACCGGCATATTCATTTTTTCCGCGATTTCCTCAGGGGTAGGCTCGCGTCCCAACTCCTGGAGCAGCTGTCTGGAAACCCTGATCAGCTTGTTTATGGTCTCCACCATGTGGACAGGGATCCTGATGGTACGGGCCTGGTCAGCTATAGCTCTCGTGATGGCCTGTCTGATCCACCAGGTCGCATAGGTTGAAAACTTGTAGCCCTTGCGGTAATCAAATTTTTCAACAGCCTTTATAAGTCCCAGGTTTCCCTCCTGTATCAGATCAAGGAAGAGCATTCCACGGCCCACATAACGCTTTGCTATACTGACAACAAGCCTCAGGTTGGCTTCGGCAAGCTTCTTTTTTGCCTCCTCATCCCCAAGTTCCATCCTCTTTGCCAGCTCGATCTCTTCCTCAGCGGTGAGCAGAGAGACCTTTCCGATCTCCTTCAGATACATCCTGACGGGATCTTCGATGGAAACGGAATCCGGAACCGAAAGGTCGATATTTTCAACATCGATCTCCTCCTCCTCTTCCAGAGTCTCGGTGTCAACATCATCATCGTCATCAACTTCCTCAGCCATCTTCAGAACATCTATGCCATTTATTTCCAGCATCTCAAATATCCTGTCGT
>JAFSWJ010000370.1 GCA_017444545.1 Lachnospiraceae bacterium | reverse complement strand
TCTACAATTCCCTTGCAGCCATTGCGGTATGCAGGCATTTTGATGCGAGTATCGAGGATATGAAGGATGCCCTTGAGTGTGCAAAGGTCAGGGGAAGGATAGAGATGATCCCCATGCCCGGGGATTTTACGCTGATGATCGATTATGCCCACAATGCAATGGCTCTTGAAAGCCTGCTTTCAACTCTCAGGGAGTACGAGCCCAAAAGACTGGTCTGCCTCTTCGGATGCGGCGGCAACAGATCAAAGCTTCGCAGATTTGAGATGGGTGAGGTCAGCGGAAAGCTTGCGGATCTGACCATCATCACCTCGGACAACCCCAGGTTTGAGGAGCCCCAGGAGATAATGGATGACATAGAGACAGGCATCAAAAAGACAGACGGAAAGTACATTATGATTATCGACAGAAAAGAGGCCATAGCCTATGCCATAAGCCATGCACAGGACGGCGATGTGATAGTCCTTGCCGGAAAGGGACACGAGGACTATCAGGAGATACGGGGTAATAAGTACCCCATGGATGAGCGGGAACTGATAAAGGACATCATCGGTTGAATAAATACGCAGACATCATCATAGAAATTTCACATGAAAAGCTGGACCGTTCCTTTCAGTACAGGATACCCGATACTCTCAAAGACAGGGTGAAGCTCGGAAGCCGTGTTCTCATCCCCTTTGGAAAGGGGGACAGGAGGATATCGGGATATGTCGTGGGGCTGGGTGACCGCTCGGTCATCGAGGAATCAAGGATCAAGGATATTGAGGATGTCCTTTATTCCGAAGGCTCCGACAGATCGGCGGAGGTCCTTTTGCAGCTTGCGGCATGGATGAAGGAAAGATACGGCGGCACCATGATAAATGCGCTTAAATGTGTGCTTCCCGTCAAAGCGGCTGTACGAAAGACAAAGACAAAAGAGGATATAGTCCTTGAAAAAACAGATGAAAAAAGGATAGAAACAAGCCCGGGACAGCGCCTTGTCATAGATGCTTTCAGGAACTTTTACGCCGCTGGAGACAGGACGCCCATGCTGCTTTTCGGTGTCACGGGCTCGGGCAAGACCGAAGTATACATAGATATCATAGAAGAGGTGGTCAAAAGCGGGAAGCAGGCCATCATGCTGATCCCCGAGATAGCGCTGACCTATCAGACGGCAAAGAGGTTTTTTGAACGCTTCGGGGACAGGGTCTCGTATCTTCATTCCAGACTTTCAAAGGGTGAAAGATATGACCGTTTTATGAGGGCAAAAAACGGGGAGATCGATGTGATGATCGGTCCCAGATCGGCTCTTTTCACGCCCTTTCCCGATACGGGAATAGTGGTCATGGATGAGGAGCACGACGGCAGCTACCTCTCCGAGTCCATGCCAAAGTATAATACAAGAGAGACTGCCGAAAAGCTCTGCGATCTGACAGGAGCGGCTTTTGTGATGGGATCTGCCACACCCTCCGTTGATGCCTTTCATATGGCAAAGACCGGCAGATACAGGCTCATGAGGCTTCCGGACAGGGTTTCGGGAAAGCTCCCGAAGGTAGAGATAGTGGATATGAGGCAGGAGCTTTCAAACGGGAACCGGTCCATGTTTTCACAGAAGCTGCAAAACCTCATCAAAGACCGGCTTGAAAAAAAAGAGCAGATCATCCTCTTTTTGAACAGGAGAGGCTACGCGGGCTTTGTCAGCTGCAGGAAATGCGGCTTCGTATACAAATGTCCCCATTGTGATGTTTCCCTCATCCATCACAGAAACGGCAGGCTGGTGTGTCATTACTGCGGGTATTCAGTTGAGATGACAAAAACCTGTCCCTCCTGCGGCTCAAAGTATATCGGCGGCATGAAGGCGGGCACAGAACAGGTGGAAAGCAGACTTGCAGCCATGTTCCCGGGGGTCAGGACTCTGCGGATGGATATGGATACCACGAGAAAAAAGGGTGATTATGAGAGGATAATAAAAACCTTTTCGGCTCACAGGGCAGATATCCTCATAGGCACCCAGATGATAGTAAAGGGACATGATTTTCCGGATGTGACCCTGGTGGGGATACTGGCAGCGGATC
>JAFSWJ010000042.1 GCA_017444545.1 Lachnospiraceae bacterium | reverse complement strand
TCCACCTGGGTGACTGGGGCCTGCAGATGGGACTTATCATAGCATACATGAAGGAAAATGACATGGGACTTCCTACACTTTCCGAGCTTGAACAGATCTATCCTGCGGCATCGGCAAAGTCAGGCGAAGACGAGGACTTCAAAAAGAAGGCCATGGACATCACCTATGAGCTTCAGCACGGAAACGAGGAATATACGAAGATCTGGCAGCATATCATGAAGATCTCCGTGGAAGATCTGAAGAAAAACTATGAGAAGCTGAACGTCTTTTTTGAGATATGGAAGGGTGAATCGGATGCGCAGCCCTATATAGACCCGATGGTAAAAAAGATGAAGGATGATGGGTTTGCGTATGAATCACAGGGAGCTCTCGTTGTTGATGTAAACGAGGATAGTGATACAAAGGAGATACCTCCCTGCATGATACTGAAATCAGACAATGCATCACTTTACACGACAACGGATCTGGCAACCCTTGTTCAGAGAATGGAGGATTATGATCCGAAAAGGGTGATCTATGTCGTGGACAAAAGGCAGGATCTGCATTTTGTGCAGGTCTTCAGATGTGCAAAAAAAACCGGGATAGTAAAGGATGATGTCAAGCTTATCTTTCTCGGTTTCGGCACGATGAACGGATCGGACGGGAAACCATTCAAGACAAGATCCGGAGGGGTGATGAGGCTTGAGATGCTCCTTTCGGAGGTATATGAAAAATGCTATGAAAGGAGGAAGGAAAACGGCGGTGAAATGTCTGAGGAGGAAAGACAGAAAACGGCAGCAAAGATCGCTCTTGCCGCGATCAAGTACGGCGATCTGTCAAACCAGGCATCAAAGGACTATATATTTGACATAGATAAATTCACTTCATTTGAAGGAAATACCGGACCCTACATCCTCTATACGATAGTCAGGATCAAATCCATCCTTCGAAAATACATGGAAGAAGGCGGAAAGACGGAAGGCGTACAGTTCATGTCTCCTGCATCGGATGCCGAAAGACAGCTCCTGCTCCTTCTGACGGGATTTAATGCGATGATAGGGGGAGCCTTTGAGGAGACAGCACCGCACAGGATCTGCGCCTACATCTACGAGCTTGCAAATGCCTTCAATCATTTTTATCACGAGACAAAGATCCTGTCCGAGGAAAATGAAAAGCAGAAGGAAAGCTATATCGCTCTGCTGCTTCTGACAAAGGGGATACTTGAGGACTGCATCGACGTCCTCGGATTTGAAGCACCGGAGTTTATGTGAAAAACACAAAACGGTCATATTTATAGTGTATGGTTGTATGGTTTGATGGACATTAATCTTTTACGGAGGAAACAGCCTTGTTTTTCAAAAAGCACAAGAAACTCATTATTTTTCTGATAATCATTGTTGTACTGATCGCACTGTTTTTCATTTTTGCATTTCCGAAGATCCTGAGCATGAAGAATTCGGGGGATGTGGAAGTACAGAATTTTGAAGATATAACGCGTCAGGATATCAGCAATACCGTGGCCGTGACCGGTACCGTGGCTGCAAAGGAGAGCAGGACACTGTCAACACTTGTTGCAAACACAAAGGTAACAGCGGTCAATGTTGAGGTCGGAGACAGGGTCACAAAGGGACAGCAGATCTGTATATTTGATTCCTCAAGCATCGAGGAAAAGATGACAAATCTTGAAAAGCAGATGGATATC
>JAFSWJ010000369.1 GCA_017444545.1 Lachnospiraceae bacterium | reverse complement strand
TTGAGATACTGACTGCCCCTTCGGATTTTGATACCGTCCGTGAGGCTTTGGAAAACGAAGGGATCAAAATGGCTTCCGCCGAAGTGGTCATGCTTCCCCAGAACTATGTCGATCTGACAGACGAGACTGACATCAAAAATCTTGAAAAGCTCCTGGATCTGCTTGATGAAAACGATGATGTACAGTCCGTATACCACAACTGGAATGAATGATCATTAACTTGAGCCAATGATGGGATATTTGGTTATATAGCAATGTGTGAAAAAGAAAAAGACATCCCCGTGGATGAGAGACCGGGCATGATCAAAAATCCTCTGAAGATACCGCCGGTCAACAAAAAGAGTGAGCTGGAGTACGATATAGAAGTATCAGATGATGACGACTACGATATCAAATGATTTTTAAATGGGATCCGGAAACGGTTTTTGAGATCAACCGGTATGAACTGAAGAATCAGAAGATAAAACAGAGACTGAAGATCGCCTTTCTGGCTGATCTTCATAACTGTGTCTACGGGCAAAACAATGATGTCCTTTTTGATGCGGTCTGCGATGAAGAACCTGATATCATAGCTGTCGCAGGAGACCTGATCGAAGCCGGGACAAAGGCTTCGGAGACTGCCGGAATGGTCTTATTATACAGACTGTCAAAGAGATTTCCGATATACTACGGAGTCGGCAATCACGAAAAAAGGCTCTTTTTGTACGACTGCTACAAAAAGCAGAGAAATGAACTGGTATACGGTCTTTTAAAATGCGGTGTAAAGCTCATCGGTAATAAGAGCTACGATCTTTCTGATAACAATGTTGTGATAAAGGGTCTCGATATACCGCATGAATACTACAGGAGAGTCTTTCACAGATATACAAACGCGGCTGAGCTTGAAGGGTGGCTTGGAAAGAATGATCCAACAAGATACAACCTCCTGCTGGCACACGACCCGTCACATTTTGAAGCCTACTGTGACTACGGTCCGGATCTGGTCTTTTCCGGACATGTTCACGGAGGTATCATCAGACTTCCGAAGATAGGCGGGCTCGTTTCCCCGGAATACAGGCTCTTTCCCAGATATGATGCGGGATTTTATGAAAAGGGCATGACAAAGATGCTGGTCAGCCGCGGACTCGGATCACATACGATATATTTAAGGATAAACAACAGACCGGAGCTCATCACGGTGACGCTCCTTCCGGAAAAAGAATAATGGAAACCATCGAAGTAAAGCTTGAATCATTTGAGGGACCGCTTGATCTGCTCCTTCATCTGATCGACAAAAACAAAGTTGATATCTACGACATACCGATCTCACTCATCACCGGACAGTACATGGAGTATCTTGACAGCATGGAGGAAGAGGACCTTTCAAAGATGAGTGATTTTGTTGTCATGGCCTCAACCCTGCTTGATATCAAGTGCAGGATGCTGCTGCCCAAAGAGGTTGATGAATCCGGAGAAGAGATCGACCCGAGGACGGAGCTGGTGCAAAAGCTTTTGGAATACAAGGTCTACAAATATATGTCCTATGAGCTGAAGGATATGCATATAGATGCGGGACATTATCTTTTCAAGGCTTCCACCATGCCCCGTGAGATAACCGACATGAAGCCTCCGGTAAACTATGAAAAGCTTCTGTCAGACACCACGCTTTCAAAGCTCAATGATATCTTCAAGGAGCTCATGCGCAGGCAGGAGGACAAGTTCGATCCCATCAGATCCAAGTTCGGAAAGATCGAAAAAGAGGAGATCAATACAGAGGAAAAGATGAGCTATATCAGAAATTACGCATATCAGCACAAAAGCTTTTCCTTCAGGGCTCTCCTTGAAAAAAGTGATTCCAGACAGGAGATAATAGTGACTTTTCTCATCATCCTTGAAATGATGAAGACGGGAGAGTTTACCGTTTCCCAGGAGGGTATAGATTCGGATATGATCATAAAGGTTAACAGGGTGGCATGATATGAACAGTAAAGAATTGCAGGCGGTAATAGAGGGCATTCTCTTCACAACGGGAAGTGCCGTGGAGATAACAAAGCTTGCTGAAGTTTCAGAGCAGGACAGGATCGATGTGGAGTTTGCCATAGAGGCACTGAAGGAAAAGTATGCTCTTCCCGAAAGCGGCATAACCATGCTTACGATAGATGACAAGGTGCAGCTTTGCACAAAGACAGAACTTTATGATTATCTGGTAAAGATCGCAAAGGCTCCGAAGGATTACACCCTCACCGATACAGTGCTTGAAACTCTTTCGATCATAGCCTACAAACAGCCCGTGACAAAGATGCAGATAGAAAACATCAGAGGAGTCAGCTGCGATCATGCCGTAAACAAACTTGTGGAGTATGATCTGGTAAAGGAACTGGGAAGGCTTGATGCTCCGGGACATCCGATTCTTTTCGGAACAACCGAGGAGTTCCTGCGGGCCTTTGGCGTAGGTTCCATCGAGGATCTGCCGGAGATGAACATGGACAAGGTTGAAAGTTTCAGAGAACAGGCCGAGGAAGAGGCTGACGAAAGACTCGGAAAAGAACAGCAGGATGAAACAGAAGAAAAGGTGGATGTGGGCATCTGATTTTTTCTTTAAATTATTTTTTTCCTATGATATACTATTGCACAGTGCGATTTACTAGGAAGGTTTTATTATAAATTTTTATGGAGGTCAAAGATGGGCAATCTCACAACAAGCTCAGCGGGCAGAAGGATCCTTTCCCTGCTCGACGAAAACAGTTTCGTTGAGATCGGCGCCGAGGTCACGGCCAGGAACACCGATTTCAATCTTGAAACGAAAAAGGCTCCCGGTGACGGTGTCATAACCGGCTACGGAGTCATCGATGATTGTTGGGTTTATTTGTACAGCCAGGATGCTTCCGTTCTTGCGGGTGCGGTAGGCGAGATGCATGCCAAAAAGATCGTCAATCTCTACAAACTGGCGATGAAGACCGGTGCGCCGGTGATCGGGCTGATCGACTCGGCAGGTCTCAGGCTTGAAGAAGCAACCGATGCACTCTATGCATTCGGCAGCATCTACAGACATCAGGCTGCTGCTTCCGGTGTGATCCCTCAGATCACGGCTGTTTTCGGAAACTGCGGAGGCGGACTGGCTCTGATACCCGGGCTGACGGACTTCACCTTCATGGAGGAAAGCAAGGCAAAGCTTTTTGTGAATTCCCCCAATGCCATAAAGGATAATTATGAAGAAAAGAAGGATACCGCTTCAGCTGCATTCCAGAGCAGTGAAGCCGGCACGGTTGATTTCACCGGCTCCGAGGAAAGCATCCTGTCATCTATCAGACAGCTGGTCTCCTTCCTTCCTTCAAATAACGAGGAGGATGCGCTCATTGACTGCAGCGATGACCTGAACAGGGCTTCCTCCGTGATCAGTGCCTGCACCGGAGATACTGCGGCAGCCTTCAGGGAGATAGCAGACAACAATGAATTCTGCGAGGTCAAATCCGCATACGGAAAGTCGATGGTGACCGGCTTTGCAAGGCTTGACGGACAGACCGTGGGATGTATAGCAAACAGGACCGATATCACGGGCGAGGACGGAAAGAGTGCAGAAAAGTTTGATCCCGTGCTCACCGTATCAGGTCTGAAAAAGGCAACGAAGTTCGTTAAATTCTGCGATGCCTTCAATATCCCCGTACTCACCTTCACAAATACAAAGGGATACTGCACCTGCGAATGTGCCGAAAAGAACATCGCATCCGCAGCATCAGCCTTTATCTATGCTCTTTGTGACAGCACGGTTCCCAAGGTAAACGTCTATATAAAGGAAGCCTTCGGTACTGCAGCCATCGTTATGAATTCAAAGGCTGTGGGCGCTGAT
>JAFSWJ010000368.1 GCA_017444545.1 Lachnospiraceae bacterium | reverse complement strand
GGTGGTGGTGGTGATGGTATTGCCTTTTTTGACGAGACTTACCGAACAGTCGAAGCCGTTCTTATTATACTGCTTCCAGCTGTCCCAGCCCGCAAAATCATTGCTTTTGTTTACAAAGATCTCATTTCTGCCCGCATCATCCGGCTCCCAGTACTCCCCGTCGATACGTATCAGGGCAAACTCCCTGTAGCCCTCACCGTTCACAAGCCTGTCATCCGAATGAAAGATGGTGATGAAGGGACAGTGCCATATAAGGTTTGCCGTAGGCAGGCTCATGGAGTGGAAGGATATCCGGAGCGTTCCCGTAACCGGTATGCCCTCAGTGGCATCCGATCTGTAGCCGTCGATCTGGACGTTGGGCACATCACCCGCAGGTACGTTGATGTAGGAGATCTCCTCGGCGATCCTTTCGATATAGCCCTCGCCTATGGCATCATCGGATTTTTCCATCTTGACATCGCTGATGCTGCAATAGCGGCCGGTGAGGCCCAGATACAGGAATCTGGAGCTGTCGGGAAGGGCAACCGTGATCTCATGCCTGTGCTCATTTCCTTCTATGATAATAAGAGCGTGATCCTTGAATCTGACCGCATCTATCATATATTCGGTAAACTGCTGATGCTTCCGGGGAAGCTTTGATCCGTGCCCGTCCGCGATCCTTTCGGATTTCGACTGCATGGTCCTGGCTCCTTCGACTATCGTGTGGCCGTCAAACATGATCTGTCCGTATTCAAAATAGTGAAGCTCTTTTTGTTTTCTCTCATCACTGTATGCCCGTCCGTCGCTGGAATCAAAGAGCAGCAGGGCAGCCATGCACTCGTGCGGATCCTCGGGATCCGGAGTAACCTTCAGGTTTATCTTTGTCCTGTTTGCCGTGATCAGGATACCATCGGATACGGTATCCTTGAAATCAAGACAGACAAGCCCATCATCGCCTGAATATTGCAGGCGCTCGGACCTTTCACGCATTTCATATTCCTCATCCAGATCTATGAGATGCTGCATGATATTGGCGTAAACCGGGTCAAACTGGCTTCCCGCACCCTTGATGATCTCCTCTCTGACCTTTGACTGGGGTATGGAATCCCTGTAGCTTCGTCTGGAGGTCATTGCATCATAAGCGTCGGCTACAGCAACTATCCTGGCGATCCTTGGGATATCATCCCCCTTGAGCTTGTCGGGATATCCTCTGCCGTCATATCTTTCATGATGATAGTGCGCCCCGATCTTGAGATAGGGATATTCGCTGATGCTTGAAAGGATGTTGTTGCCTATTTCCGGATGCCTCTTTATAGCCTCGAATTCTTCATCCGTCAGCTTCCCCTCTTTGTTGATGATACGGTCGGGCACTCCGATCTTTCCCACATCATGCAGAAGTGCGGAAAAATAAACCTCGTCGCATTCCTCCTCGCTCAACCCGTCCATTTCGGCGATCCTTCTCGAATACTCCGCAACTCTCGAAGAATGACCGTGTGTATACTTGTCCTTTGCATCTATGGCGTTTGCAAGGGCTGTTGCCGTCTGTTCAAACAGGTGGCGCATGCTTTTCTGCTGTCTTTTCAGATAATCCACCTCGAGACGGTGGGCGTGCTTGACCGTATAGTCCATATCGATGAGCACAAAGACAAAGAGAACTACAGCCATGCCTACTATTGACATATTTATAAGGGATACGCCGTAGGTGAAGAGCTGGACGGTGGATGCGACGACCGGAACAACGCCAAAGAGGATCAGCGGATAGCGGACAAGAGGTCTGAACTTTTTTCGGAACTGAAAGAGTACGGTCAGCTGTATGATCGT
>JAFSWJ010000367.1 GCA_017444545.1 Lachnospiraceae bacterium | reverse complement strand
GCCTGCTTTCAAAGATGATGATATCCGCGTCAAACGTGCTGATGCTTGACGAACCCACAAACCACCTGGATATGGAATCCATCACGGCCCTCAACAACGGTCTGATCAAATTTCCGGGTGTGGTTCTCTTTTCCTGCCACGATCACCAGTTTGTGGAGACAACCGCAAACCGCATCATGGAGATCAGGCCTGACGGGACCATCATAGACAAGATCACGACCTACGATGAATATCTGGCAACAAATACCGATGCCAGAAAGAACTTCATCTACACCGCGGATATCGAAGACGACGAGAACTGATGACATCAGCTGTGTAGATTGATAGTTTTATGGGACGGATAATATGAATATCACCGGCATTATCGCCGAATTCAATCCCCTTCACAAGGGACACAGCTACATACTTGAAAGAGCACGAAAGGATGCAGGCTCAGACTGCGTCATAGTGGTGATGAGCGGAGATTTCGTCCAGCGGGGCACACCCGCGGTCTGTGGCAAGCATCTGCGCGCAAAGATGGCTCTGATGTCAGGCGCCGATATCGTCATAGAGCTTCCCGTAAAGGCTGCCACCTCCTCTGCCGAATTTTTTGCATCCTCCGGGGTGTTTCTTCTTGAAGCCACCGGCGTTGTCACGGATATGATCTTCGGGGTGGAATCAAACGACAGGGATGCCCTTTCAAAGATAAGCGAGGTCCTTGCCTCCGAGCCGGAATCCTACAAAAGTAATCTCAAAGAAGAGTTGAAAAAGGGACACACCTTTCCCACTGCCCGTCAGACGGCTCTGCTTCACATTCTCCCAAAGTTGCATGACCTTTCTATCATCATGTCCTCGCCGAACAACATACTTGCCATAGAATATCTGAAGGCCCTAAAAAGGCTTGATTCAAAGATAAAACCGCATTTTGTCTCCCGCCTCGGTGCGGGATATCACGACAATCTCATAAGTCCGGTGACATCATCGGCTCTTGCGATACGTTCCGCATTGATGGAAAGAGATGAAATAGAACCCGTAAAGAGCGAGCTGCCGGAAAGCGCCTTTGCAATCCTCTCTGCAGAATACAAAAAGACCTTTCCTGTTTTTCCGCCGGACATATCCTCCATACTCAAATACAGGCTGATAACCGCAGTCTATACAAAAGAGGATCTGACACAGTATGCCGGTGTATCAAAAAGCCTGGCAGACAGGATCGCAAAAAAAGCCACAGACTTCAGGGATACCGATGATCTCATACAGAAACTGAAGACAAAGGATATGACCTATACCCGCATCAGCAGGGCTCTCCTTCACATCCTTCTGGGGATAAACTCTCCCGAGGAAACTCTCGATGCTTCAAACTCCTGTATCAGGATCCTGGGCTTCAAGGAGTCTGCTACTCCCGTCATAAAGCAGATGAAGGAGAAATCGAAGGTTCCCGTGATCTCCCGTCCCTCAGATGCAAAGGAAGTTCTTTCGGACAAAGCCATGACCGTTTTCAACGATACACTGAAGGCATCCGATATCTATAATAAGATCGTCGAGGAAAAATATAATGCCGTCCTCTTTGACGACCTTTTGAGAAAGGCTGAAAAAAATGACGGCATCTGTATCTGCTGAAACATAAAGTGTTTTGTTTTCCTTTTTATGACATTCAGTTTTTGAAAGAATGGATGGGAGCCGGTATCCTGCCCTTTCTGCCAACAAAATC
>JAFSWJ010000366.1 GCA_017444545.1 Lachnospiraceae bacterium | reverse complement strand
GGTGCTGCCGTAGAAGCGCTCGCGCCTGAGGTAGCTGCCCTCGTCATCCTTCTCCTCGCTGCTGTTTTCTGTAGAAGCACTGACGGTTATATAGCCGTTCTTGAGCTCGGCCTTGATATCTTCCTTTTTCACTCCCGGAAGGTTCATGGAAAGCTCATAGCCGTTCTCAAGCTCCTTAACATCAGCCTTCATCATCTCGGTGCTGTTGAAGCTCTTGAAGCTGTCATCAAACAGATCATCCAGCAGGTTTCCTCTGAAAATACTCGGCATTGTCATCATCATAATGTTACCTCCTTGATATAGGCGCCTGCCGGACGGCACTTACAGAGCCGTATGCCGCAGACAGAAGCGCTTGACTTTTATTATTTTCTTCGAACTCCGGCAAGCTCTTCCTTCGTTCTGAGAGTACTATATCACCATTATTAGCACTCGTCAAGTATGAGTGCTAATAAAAATTGTGAAAACTTTGTGAACGATAATTCCGGATTTACACCATTTTTCTGATCCGGTCCTTCGTAATAAATGACATGAGGGATGGCTTTCTGCTATACTTGAACGGTATGACAGGAGAGTTCCGGATGAATGATAAGGCAGCAGAGGCACAAAAAAGCAATAAAGCCCGCGAAGAACTTATAAAAGAAAACGAGCAGAATATTCTGAAGATCGCATCGAAGACCTGTGGAAAATACGTAACCAAAAGCGATGATGAATGGTCTGTGGCACTGATAGCGTTTAACAGGGCGATAGATTCATACTCGCCGGAAAGCGGTGATTTTGCGGCTTACTCGGGCCGGGTGATGAAAAATGCCCTTATAGACCATCATAGGAGCGAAGTAAGGTATGCATCTGAAATCTCCGTTTCTGACGAAGTATTTTCCGGTGCCGGAGAGTATGAGGAAAACAGTGAGATAATAAAAGCAGTAGTTCGTGACGGCAAAGAAGAAACGGCAAGGCGGGAAGAGCAGGGAAATATCAGGGAAGAGATTCTTGAAGTGAGCGAAAGACTTCAGAAATACGGCTTCACTTTTTATGATGTGGCAAAGGCTTCGCCGAAGGCGGAAAAGACTAAACAGGAATGCGTCAAAGTACTTACATACATTCTGTCCGACCCAAAACTCACCCAAAAGGTGATACAAAGCGGAAGACTTCCGGCAAAGGATATCAGCAGGATAACAGGGGCAGCGATCAAGCTTCTTGACAGATACCGGAAATACCTGGTCATGGGAGTTGTGATTCTTAACGGTGAATACCCGCTGCTTGCGGATTATCTCAAATATATCAATGAAGGAAAGGAGGGAGCGCCATGAAGGCGGTAGTTGTAGAACTCAAAGGCAGAAAGGCAGTTATTATGCGATCAGACGGTGAGCTTCGGATAATAAAGGATCAGGGCTACGACATTGGCAGCGAGTTTGATACGGATGAGCTGCCGCAAACAGCCGGATATCATAATGCACGGATATACAGATTTGCGCCTGTCCTTGCGGCAGCTGCCGCATTCATCGTACTGGTTTCAGGCGGGATCTACACATATGCCACACCCTTCGGCCTGGTAAGTCTGGATGTCAATCCTTCGATAGAGTACACGATAAACCGTTATGACAGGGTACTTTCCGTTGAAGCTGTAAATGACGAAGGCGAGGACATTGTATCCGTCATAGACACAAAGGGCCTTGTGAACTGCAGGATTGGAGATGCGCTTGATACAACTGTGGAAGAGATCAGGAAAGCCGGATATCTCTCGGAAGAGGACGATAGTTACCTTATAGTGGCTGCCGGTACAAAAAACGACCGGCATACCGAAAAACTCGTAAACAGGCTCAGTACAGGCCTGTCAGGGCATGAAGGCACAAAACCCTCCGTAGAAAAGGTTACCGATGATGAGATAGAGGAGGCTCACAGACAGGGGATATCCGCAGGAAAGAAACTGATGATTGACCGGCTTGACAGAATCTGTGGCGGTGATCTCGACAGATCAGAATGGAATAATAAGAGCGTCAGGGATATTATGCATGAATATGAAAGGTTCAGCGCGGGTGAGTCCGATACCGTTGACGATCCCTCAAACAGGCGGCAGGAGGATAATATAATCAAAGAGACTGAACCGAATTCAGACAAGCCGGAGAAAGAAACGGCGCCCGCACAGGATCCGGAGGGACAGACAAAGCCTGAGGCACCCGCACAGGATCCGGAGGGACAGACAAAGCCCGAGGCACCCGCACAGGATCCGGAGGGACAGACAAAGCCCGAGACACCCGCACAGGATCCGGAGGGACAGACAAAGCCCGAGACACCCGCACAGGATCCTGGACAGGGCGCAGCAGGCGAACCTCCTTCGGGAGGTGAGGCACAGCCGCCCCGGGACGGAGAGATGCGGGAACAACCCGGTCGGTAAGATCTGATATCCGTAAAAAAGCAGCCGCTACCTGGGCTGCTTTTTTAATTTTTTTCAAAATACCCCATTTTTTTAGTTAAGGGATCGGTAAGTATAGATGTAAGGATCCATTACAAAAAACATCATATTTACATCTCAATGAACGGAGGTATTAGCCATGAAGATAACAAAAAAAAGGATCTGGAAGGAAACATATAGGACTCTGTCGGTATGCATGGCCGGGATGCTTGTACTTTCGCAGCCTGCTGCTGTTTTTGCATCAGAGGATGAGCAGGTTTCGGAAAATCTGATCATAGCGGAGGAGTACGATGCGCAGGAAGCACCGCAGGGAACTCCCGGAAATCCTCCGGGATCAGGCACCGGATCAACTGTTACCTGGAAGGGCGCAACGGAGATCACCTCAGAGACGGCTTCATCATCTGAAAGCTACACATCAGAAAATGCTGATGAGAACGCTGTTCTTATCAACACGGAAAGCGGTGTGGTGGTCACCCTGGATGCCCCATCCGTGAGCAAGACCGGAGGAACATCCGCCGGCGACAGCTACAGCTTTTATGGCATCAACTCCGCTGTGATGTGCAAGGGTGGAGGAACCACCAATATCACCGGAGGAACAGTCGCCACCTCGGCGGAGGGGGCCAACGGGATATTCTCCTACGGTGCAAATAACGGCACTACAAACGCCGAAGGTGACGGGACCACGGTAAACATAAGCGGTACAGTCATAACCACAACCGGAAACGGAAGTGGCGGGATCATGACAACCTATGGAGGCACGACCTATGCTTCAGATCTGACCGTTACTACAGAAGGCGGTTCATCTGCTCCCATCAGGACAGACAGGGGAGGCGGATGGGTCACCGTAAATGGCGGAACCTATACCTCAAACGGACAGGGTTCACCGGCGATCTACTCCACTGCGGATGTGGATGTAACGGGAGCAGTCCTTACCTCAAACAAATCAGAGGGCGTCTGCATCGAAGGGAACGGTTCCATAGAGCTTACAGACTGTACCCTCACTGCAAGCAATACCACAAAAAACGGAAATGCACAGTACGTTGATTCTGTCATGATCTACCAGTCAATGTCCGGAGATGCAAACGGAACCGGCTCGGTGTTTTCCATGACGAAGGGAACACTGAACAACAAAAACGGACACGTGTTCCATGTGACTAATACCGGAGCGACCATAAATCTGGACGGAGTGGATATCAATAATACGGACAGTGATAACATCCTTCTTTCGGTCGTAAATGACGGATGGAGCGGAAATACAAACACTGCGACTTTGAATGCCTCGGCCCAGGTCCTTGAAGGGGATATCATTGTAAGCTCCGCAGCAAGTTCAGCATCGGATTCCAGCTCAGGACTCACGCTGAACCTGACGGACGGATCATCCTTTACGGGAAAGATAGATGACGGAAACGGAGGCAGCACCTTCTCATATGTAAATGTGACCATAGGGGAGGGCTGTACATGGACCCTGACCGGTGATTCCTATGTAACGGGACTGACCAATAATGGAACCATAGATTACGGAGATTATCAGATATACATAGTGGATGAAACTCCCCTGAGTGCATCTTCTGGATCGCAGGGAAGCGGGTCACAGCCTGGAAATATGCCCACACCGCCTACGGGAAAACAGCCTGGCGATATGCCTGCACCGCCTACGGGAGAACAGCCTGGAAATATGCCTACACCGCCTACGGGAGAACAGCCTGGCGATATGCCCACACCGCCTACGGGAGAACAGCCTGGCGATATGCCCACACCGCCTACCGGAGAAGCTCCTGCGGAAGATACAGGCAGGGAAGGCGGATCGCAGGATGGTACCGGAACAAAAAACCTGACAGTGTCCCTGGTGAAGGGTCAGAAGGCAAGTGCAGCCGATATCCTGGGAACAGCGTCCGTTAATGGTATCAGATATGAATCTGATGACAAAAACGTAGTGTCAGTTACAAAAAAAGGAATACTGAAGGGCGGAAACAAGGCTGGGACAGCAAATGTTACGGCCTATACAGTGACAAAGGAAAACAAAACTGCCACGAAAAATGTCATAGGCACCATGATAGTCACAAATGAGATCCCGAAGCTGACCGCCATGAAGAGTGCAAAAGCCGGAGAACAGATCGACGCTGCACAGTATCTGACCGGAGTATCCGAGGCCGGCGTGACCTCCTGGAAAAGCTCAAAGTCATCGGTGGCATCCATAGATGAAGAGGGGATCATCACCGTGAACAAAAACGGGACTACAAGGATCACGGCAGTATTCGGTACCGGCACCCAGGCGGTAAGGTACAGTGCCCTCCTGAAGGTCAGCACACCGAAGCTCAGCAAAAACTCCATAAAAATCAGGGAAGGAAAGAAAACCACCCTGGTGCTCAAAAACACAAAGCTGACGCCGGAGTGGAGTATAGAGGATGAAAGTATCGCAAGCCTGACCGTATCAGGGACATCCGGACGGAAGGCAGTTATCACGGGAAACTGCCCCGGAACCACCACTGCCTGTGCAACAGTCGATGGTGTCACATATGAATGCGAAATAACCGTGAAATAATGAGAGTTTGTGTTCTTTCCCAAAATGATGTATCATAACGAAGTGTTGCAAAAAACCCGTTTAGAAAGGGATATGCTTATGTCAGACAGGGAAGAAAACATTATCTTTGATTTCATATGGGGAAACACCTACGGCCTCTTCGGACAGGGCTATCATGTGATGATAAAGGAGTCGGATGCCGGCATGTATCTGTCCTATTCGGTCGATATGAAATACGGTGAGACAAAGCTTGACAGCGCTGCCTTTGAGGGCTTCATGAAGGATATGAAGTCACTGGGGCTTGATGCCTGGAACGGAAGGACATATTCCGACAGCAGCTTTGAAAACGAGGACACATGGAGGCTGGTCATAAACAGCGTTGTGATAATAACCGACTGCAAGGGCGCAAATGCCTATCCCCCCGGATGGAAAAACTTCCTTGATTATCTCCATGTCAGAGCCGGCATACCCAAATCTGTCAGAGAGCTTCCTCCGGAGGAAATGAAGCGTATCCGTGAGGAAAAAGCCCTGCAGTACCAGCGCGAGGAAAAAGAAAGAGAGCAGGAGAGGGAGCGGGAAAGAGACAGGAAGCAAAGACAGGGAAATCAACGCGGCAATACATCTGTGCGTCAAAAAAAAGAAAGACCCGACCGCCAGGACAGGCACGAAAAGCGCGGGCAGGTCGAAAAGAGGTTTCAGGACAGAAAGGAAAAACGCGAGCAGCACGTGAAAAACACAAATCCCCAGGCAAAGGAAAATGCGCCGGGGAACAACAGGCAGAAGCGCTTCCGCTACCGCAAAAAACCGGCAAAGCAGTAAATTAAAAAAACGGTTCCAATGCTTTTTAAGATAAGCACCGGAACCGTTTTTCTTTGTGTTATTTGTAATAAGAAAGAAACTGCTTCGTCCTTTCCATCTGCGGGTTGTCGATGACCTGCATTGACGGACCCTCCTCCACGATCACGCCGCCGTCCATGAAGATGGCGCGGTCCGAAACATCACGGGCAAAGTTCATCTCGTGGGTCACGATGATCATGGTGGTATTCTTTTCGGCAAGCTCCCTGATGACCTTCAGCACTTCGCCGGTCAGCTCCGGATCGAGGGCCGAGGTGGGTTCGTCAAAGCAGAGGATGTCGGGCTTCAGGGCGAGAGCCCTGGCTATGGCAACCCTTTGCTGCTGCCCTCCGGAAAGCTCGTGGGGATAATTTCCCGCCTTTGAGGAAAGCCCCATCTGGTCAAGCAGGGCACGGGCATGATCTTCAAGAGAGGAGGCATCTATCGACGGATCCTCCTTTGCCAGAAGAGAAGGCGCCAGAGTGATATTTTCCAGCGCGGTATATTGGGGAAAGAGGTTAAAGGACTGAAAGACCAGTCCGAAATGCAGCCTCTTTTTTCTTATCTCCTTTTCGGAAAGAGTTGAGGCATCGGAGGAATCAAAGAGGGTATCATCCTTCACCCTGATCACTCCTTCATCGGGTGTCTCAAGGAAGTTGAGACAGCGCAGC
>JAFSWJ010000365.1 GCA_017444545.1 Lachnospiraceae bacterium | reverse complement strand
GACATCTGTTTCATTCATTCCAGTCTTTTCAGAAACAGCGGGATCAGATCGGTCGATGCTTTGATCAGCAGGTGAACGTGATTATCCATCAGACAATAAGCATGGATCTCTACATTATCGATCAGCTTGAAGCGTTTCAGTTTTTCAAGGAATACCCTGTGATCGGCATCGGAAAAAAACAGATCCATATGACCGATACCGCGGATGATAATGTGGTCAATGTCAGAAAGAAACAGATAGCGTGGAAGACGTGCCATGATTTTTTACCTCCTGGAATAAGAATTGAAAAATAAGATTTGGTTACAGATACACGGCCTGACTGACCGTGTTTTGAAATGATAACATCTTGTCGGACGAAAATCAAGTATTTTTTTGTGGGACAGGGGACGTATCTCTGTCCCAAAATTATGTAAATTAAAATATGGCTGCTATTTGAGGATCTCTACGGTTGTTTTAGTTGACATAAAAGCGGGACAGTGAAACGTCCCCCGTCCCACACATGTGTTATTCTTTCTTTTCTTTGTAGGGATAGGGCTCGTCCATCACATTCTTTCCGCGTCTTGCGTTCCTTAGCATCATGAAAAGATGTATTATGAGCGGCACCATGATGGTGCAGAGTATGGAGAGCAGGAAAAAGGGCAGGGTCTTTTCACTGCCCATTATGGCAAGGACCAGAGTTGAGATGTACATCCCGGCTATCAGTATCACCCCTGTCAGCGCGAGTATCCTTTTTATCTTCATAATAAAAACTCCTTTACATCAGTACTATCTTGCAATGTTCCGTGCCCAGCTCCCGCGTTTCATTATGACAAAGCCCATGATGCATTTGAGGATGTCCGGAAACTGGCAAAAAAGGAAGACCGGCAGGATGGCAAGCGTCGTAAACTTCGTCAGAATAAAGGCGAAGGGTATGGCAACGATCCACATGAATCCGCTGTCAAAGATGAAGGTGATAAAGGTCTTTCCTCCCGAACGGATGGTAAAATACGCAGAATGCAAAAAGGCCTGAAATGGCATCATGCATGCATTGATCCTGATCATACCTGTGGCGATGCGTTTGACCTCGGCGCTTGTATTATACGCAAGCGGGAAAAAGGGTGCTGTCAGGAACATCAGCGATCCCATAATAAAACAGACCAAGATCGAGGCGAAGATGATCCTGTAGGCAGTCTGCTTTCCTTCCTCGATCTTTCCGGCGCCAAGCTGCTGGCCGACGATGATCGCAACGGAATCTCCCAGGGCAATAAAAACTATGTTGAAGACATTGGCTATGGTTGAATTTATGTTCAACGCAGCAACTGCCGCAAGACCCCGGGTCGAGTAGAGAGCCGTCTGCGTCGCAACGGCTGAGGACCACAGGGTTTCATTCATCATTATGGGGAAGGTCAGGATGAGGACCTTTCCAACGAGTTTTCCGGGTACGATGAGACTTTTGTATACGCCCGAAAAATACGGGACCTTCGCAGAATGCGTGTGGGACCAGACTATCACGATCCCTGCCTGGACGATACGCGATGCTATGGTTGCTATGGCGGCGCCCCGCACACCCAGTACGGGAAAGCCGAATTTGCCGTAGATCAGCATATAGTTCAGGATGAGGTTGATGAGCAGAGCCACGACCGAAGCCTTCATGGGGATGGTGGTTTCGCCCGATTCACGGAGTGTCGATGAATAGCACATCTCCACCGCAAGGGGGATCTGTCCCAAAAGCATGAGCCGGAGGTAATCGTGGCCGTAGCGTAGGGTGGCATCAAGATCTCCGGCAGATGACCCCTCGTGAAGATACAGGGATATCAGGGGGTCGGTAAACAGCCAGAGAACGGCTATCGCTGCGGCAACAAGGATGGCATTCATCAGAAGCTTGATGCGGAAAACATTCCTGACACCCTCCATATCGCCCTTGCCGTAAAACTGCGCACCGAGGATCCCGGCACCGGAGGAGGCTCCGAAGAGGCAGAGTATCAGGATGAAAAACAGCTGATTTACGATGGAAACCCCCGACATCTGCTCAGTGCCGATCCTTCCCACCATGATATTGTCAAGAAGGCCCACAAAATTTGTGATGCCGTTCTGGAGCATTATGGGCAAAGCAATGACGACGACCTTTTTGTAGAAATTTCTGTCGCCGATGAATCTGCTTTTAAATTTACTCAGTATGCTCGTCTCCATAGTATCCATAATTCTAACAAATATCGCCATATATATGCAAGACGGGTGGGACAGGGTGGGACAGGGGACGTTTCTCTGTCCCATAGTTATGTCAACAGAATCGGCCTGATGCAGAGTGAAACAGAGGGACGGTTCTCTGTGACAGAATCCTCGCTTATATTGGAAAAAGCCGCTGCAACCCGGTGTAACACAGAACCGTCCCCCTGTGACACACGGTTGACATAAAACTGAGACAGAGAAACGTCCCCCGTCCCACGGATTTGTGGTATAATAAATAATGAGAACCTGAATCGGGGAGAGAAACTTGCTTGAACGATTGAGACAAAAATGGTATGTGATACTGGCCGGGCTGCTCATATTCATTGGGGGAGCTGTTCTTGTTCTGAACCTCATTCTGGGCAGATGGGTCAAAAATTCCGACATCGCACTGGGGGTTGACGGGTCCGTGTCCTACAGGGCGGAGAACGATGTCGAAAAAGCCAGAAGCGGCTACGCGGATGCAGGCTGCGCAAAGATCATCACCGACAGAAAGGATGCGCCAAAAAAAAGAGTGGCCATCGTCTTTGACAATCTCGGAGAAGAATCCACAAACGAAAAGATATTGAGGATAATAAAAGACCACCGCATCAGGGCGACGTTTTCCGTCGGCGGGATAGAGGCTGCGGAAAACGACGAGTTTCTGGGAAGCCTGCCCGCCCTTGGTCTGGATGTGGCCGGCAGCACGCTCGCAGGCGGAGGTGCTGAAGCATCAGACAGTCCGTCAGAGCTCATCGAAAGCCTCGTCATGACAAAAAACATCATAGAAGGACTTGTGGGAAAGAAAGTTGAGAATGTCTTCATCAGCGGGACTCCCTGTTCCAGAAATATCCTGAAGACCGTGACAGCCAGCGGCTATGAAAACGTGATCGAACCGTCTAATGAAAACCTCATTGACGAAAAGACCTTTGAGACAAAGCGTGATGTGAGGGAATATGTGCGAAAGCTTTCAGGCGACACCATCATCATGATAAAGCTTGAAGGGCTTTCGGAGGTGATCAAGGATGAGATCCCGGTCTACCCCGACAAGCCGGCCATCGACAAAAAATCGGACACCTCCGCACAGTCTTCAGAGGAGGAAGAGGAGCCGTACGCCATCGACGCGATCGTCGAAATGCTCCTGACCGAGCTTGAAACCAGGGACATCACCATCTGCCCGCTCTCGGACCTGGAGGTGACTGACTTTGAAAAGAACCGGAGCGCGCAGGATGCCGCAAAAGGCAAAAAGGGCGCGGTCATCAGAAATGTTATCACCGACAAAAAGGAGGCAGCCCTTGCCATATACGGACTGCCGGAAAACACGGATGAGATAATAAAAACGCTTAAAAATGAAAATGCGAAAGCCACCTTTTTTGTCACGGGAAAGGATGCAAAGGATGATCCGGAAGGACTGAAACTCATCCGTGATTCCGGGAATGATATCGGAAACGCCGGATATGAGGGCGAAAGCCTCGAGGGAAAGAGTGCAGAGGAGTGTTATGAGGAGATAAGTAAGGGCGCAGATGCCCTGGCCGACCTGAACGGCAGCGAAAACATGTGCTACATGCCGATGGTTGACATAAAACAAGAATCGGATCTGACCCCGGATGACATCTTCGGAAGCTGGATGGACGGTGTCAGGGCAGCCGCGGCAGCCAACGGATCAAAGGTGATCTATCCGGTAAAGCGCGACGGATATGCTTTCGGAGACATCGTTACAGTCGACGGCCGTGACAAAGCAGTTGACATAAATGAGCTTGAATCCATAATAAAAGACCTGAAAAAGGCAGGACTTCAGATAAAGACAACAGACGCTCTGATAGCCGGCAGCGGGAAGATGCCGGGTTACAGCGTTGATGAGATCAGGGAACTGCGCCTGAAAAACAGCGGAAAAAGGGCACTTCCCATTGAAACGGTCCAGACCACCGCGAAGGCGGCGGCGATCTCATTATACGGAATGTCTGACGAGGCATCCATAAAGGATATCTTTGACAAACTTTCAAAGAGGGGAGCAGGAGCGACATATTATGTAACCTATGACGACATGACAAAAAATCCCGGACTGGTGGAAAGGATATTGCTTGAAGGCGGAAATATCGGCATAGCCTACAGGGAGACGGGATCATATCCTCAGACCTATGAATCTGTCCTGCGATATATCAACAGCTGCAGAAACTATCTGAAGTGGCGCTTCAATGCGCAGACGGACCTGGTGATGATGCCTTCGGGAAAGCCTGCGGATGAGACAAAGGAAGCAGTGTCATCGCTGGGGATGACTTTTACGGGATATGCCTTCAATTTTTCAAGCAACAGTCCTACGGAGCTGAACAAAAGGAGTGCCGGGGAGGCTGCAAAAAGATATGAAAACACGAGAGTGGGCAGGGGTTCCATCATGCTTTTCAGGCCTGATCTTTATGAATCCTCAAAAATGACGCCAAAGCCGGCATCCGGTGATTTCATGGAAACGATCTTAAGGCAGCAGATCGATGTGATCTCTTATTATAAGAAAGGGTCAAAGGAGCCTGAAAAAGGCTCCGGATACGAGGTGATGTCCGTGGGAGATCTGCTTGAGGCGCCGGGCAGATATCAGATCCCCGAAAATTCACAGGATGTCATCGCACTTTCAAACAGGTTCATTTCCGGGCTTGAAAGCGAGGATGAAAAGACTGCTTATATGGCGCAGCGTTACATAGGAAATCCTACTGTGGTCACGACGGGGGACCTGCCGGGATTTTCTGCGGCACAGGTTCGAAAGCTGGACAAAAAGGGACTCATAGATACAAAGGGAGAGAAGGTCATTTTCCTGACCTTTGATGACTGGGGCACGGACCGTTCCATCAATAAACTCCTGTATGTGCTGAAAAAGCATGGTGTGAAGGCAACCTTTTTTGTGAAGACATCGGCCGTGGAGAGGAATGTGAACCTGCTTCGCGCGATCGCACTCGACGGGCATGAGCTGGCATCGCACACAAAGGAGCATTTAAGTCTTTCAAAGCTTCCGGTGAAGGGATCGGTAAATTACAGGGAACTGTCGCCTCTTGAGGTGCAGAACCTGAGGCTTGATATCGTCAAGAGCTATGAGACGCTAAACAGATACGCCGGTGATATCAGGGTTGACGGGAAGGATGCCGTCACGCCGTATTTCAGGCCTCCGACCCTGACTGTGGGAAAGAGCGGACTTGAGACTGTGTTTGATGTGGGCTTTTATTATTCCATATCCGGCAGTTTTTCGTCTCATGATTATGACGCAAAGTCAGCGGATGAGCTGATCGATAAATTCAGAAAGGGCTTTGTCGCCTGGGATAAACCGGTGAAGGTGAAGGAAGGCAGCGTGATCGTCATGCATATGACGGAAAATGCGGCGTATACCGCACAGGCGCTGGACGAGATGATACCGGAGTGGAAGGAGCAGGGCTACGGCTTTGCAAGAGTGGATGAGTATCTTTCCGGGACAGCCGGTGGGACAGGGGACGTATCTCTGTCCCAGAAATATGTAAACTAAATCAAGATGCAGTCCGGACATAAATAGTGTAAATTCATAATAATATCGCACATAACAGACAGGAAACAGTGGTTGACATAAAAGTGGGACAGAGAAACGTCCCCCGTCCCACCCCGTCCCACAATAAAACTATGGGTATTTTTTTCAGAAGCAGAAGAGCAAAAAAAATAAGGAATGTGGATGAAGAGATCCTCCTGGATGAGAAAAAGGACAGGAGGCTTACTCCCGATGTGCCTTCAAACAGGAGGACAAACATCGACAGGCGCGGCGATGACGGCGAAGGGGACATGAGCTTTGAGGACCTGATGCATGACAGAAAGGCGGGCATCAGGTATGTGGCGTCCTTCCCGGTGACGGTGATCCCGCACAAAAACGGAAAAAAGACGGGAAAGCTTGAATTAAACTCCATGGACATATCGGAGACGGGCATTCTGCTGACGACCAAAGACGAGGAGCAGGTAAAGGCCATCCTTGAGGCAGATCATGTGAGGCTCAAATTCGAGGTGCCGGAGGGCAGCATGCCCGAGGGCCACGAGATCAGGTTTTCACTTGACGCAAAGATTGCGCGCAACGCCGAGATCGACGGGGAATACCTCATAGCCTTCAACTTCATCGAAGACCTGGGGCAGTACCTCAAAAAGAGGAAGGACAGATATGTCTTTGTCTCGTCGACGATCCTTCTCTTTTTCATATCCTTCGTGATCGTGCTGATGCGCTCAAAGAGCGTCATATATTTCAAATTCCACAGGGTGCTTTATCTGTACAGCATCATGACGGCCGGGTTCTTATTATCAAGATACCTTTTCGGCGCCTTTTACAAGCCGGTGCCCATCGATCCGAACTACACACCGCCGGTCACCCTCATCATACCATGCTTTAACGAGGAAACCTGGATCCAGCGCACCATCGTATCCTGCGTCAACCAGAACTATCCGCCGGAAAAGCTGCAGGTCATCATCGTGGATGACTGCTCGACCGACAGATCGGTGGAAAAGACGGATGAGATAATAGAAGCGATCCGCAAGGAAAACCCGTATTTTGACCGGAACCGGCTCTTCCGCCTGGTGCAGAGGACCAACGGCGGCAAGAGGGCAGCCCTTGCCCGGGGCATCGACGTGGCAGACGGCGAACTCATCATCTTTGTGGATTCCGACAGCTTCCTCGACCCTTATGCGGTCAGAAACCTGGTCCAGCCCTTCATCGATCCCAAGATGGGCGGTGTCGCCGGCAGGACTGACGTTGCAAACACCTACACCAACGCACTCACAAAGATGCAGTCCGTGCGCTACTACATTGCATTCCGTATAATGAAAGCGGCCGAGGGTCTCTTTGATGCGGTGACCTGTCTGTCAGGCCCGCTGTCCTGTTACAGAAAGGATATCCTCCTTGAAAAAAAGGACGAATGGCTGTCACAGAAATTCATGGGACAAAAGGCCACCTTCGGAGACGACCGCTCCATGACGAACATGGTATTAAAGGACCACAGGACCTTTTACCAGGATACCGCCTACTGCTCCACCATCGTGCCCAGCAATTACAGGTCATTTCTGACCCAGCAGATGAGGTGGAAGCGCTCCTGGATCAGGGAGTCGCTCATGGCAGGCGCCTTCATGTGGAAAAAGGAACCCTTTGCCGCCATCGTTTTCTATGTGGGACTGCTGGTGCCGATCCTGGCACCCATAGTCGTGATCTACAACCTGGTATATGTGCCTGTAAGCGAGCACATTTTCCCCACAACCTTTCTTGTGGGACTTCTCCTCATGTCGCTGATGATGAGCACCGCCCAGCTTTTATTACGCAAGAGCAGCACCTGGTTCTTCGGCTTTCTGTTCTGCGTTTATTATGAGGCTGTGCTGCTGTGGCAGATGCCCATAGCCTGGGTCACCTTTTGGAAATCCACCTGGGGCACCAGGATGACGCCGTCCGACGTTGAGGAAAAGGAGAGAAAAAAGAATCGCAGGAAGCGCGGGAAAAAGAAGGACACCGATGAAGAAGCATAAACTGATCGAATCAAACAAGGATATAGTCAAGATCACAAGATCCGTTCTGGAGTTTGTGTTTCTCGTGCTGCTCATCTTCGGCATAATAAAAGCGCTCTTCTTTTTCACAAGGTTTAAGCCCTATGACGAGTTTGACAGTTCGGTGATCGGAAGTAAGGATCACGGCTTTCTGGCCCTTTCATATCTTGGGGTCGACAGGCAGGAAAGTGACACTTTGATACAGACGGGACGTCTTGACGAGGAGCTTGCCGCGCTCAAAAGCCTGGGGTATGTCACCATCAGCCAGAAGGATGTGCGGGATTATTATTATGACGGAAAGCCCCTTCCCGAAAAGGCGCTCTATCTCATGTTTGAGGACGGACGCAAGGATACGGCCATGTTTGCCGAAAAGCTTCTTGAAAAATACAATTTCAGGGCGACCATCATGACCTATGCAAAAAATCTCGAGACCGCAGACCACACCTTCCTTTCGCCAAAGGACATCAAAAAGATCGCCGAGTCCGGCTACTGCGAGCTTGGCACCAACGGCTACAGGCTTTCCTATATAAATGTCTATGACAGATATGACAGATTCCTGGGGCAGCTTAACGCAAAGGAGTATGTAGAGATGCGCCCGTACCTTGGCCGGGATTACAACCATTATCTCATGGATTTTCTGCGCGATGAGAACAGGATCCCCGTGGAGAGCACGTCCCAAATGAGAAAAAGGATCGACTACGATTATGACATGATGAGAAAGGTTTATACGGAAAAATTCGGGTATGTCCCCGAGGCCTATGCGCTGATGCAGGCTAATACAGGCAGATTCGGCGACAACGACAAGGTTTCCGACCAGAACAAAAAGAACATCGAGCAGCTTTTCCCCTTAAACTTCAATAGGGAGGGCTTTTCAATAAACCGTGCGGATGATGACGAATACGACCTGACGAGGATGCAGGCCCAGGCCTACTGGCGCACAAACCATCTCCTCATGCGCATAAAGGATGACCTTGAAGATGACGAAAAGGACTGGATCCGCTTCATTCCCGGAGATGAAAAAAAGGCCGGGGACTGGGAGGTGGCAAAAGGTGCCGCCCAGTTTGAAAAAAACGTCATCGCCCTGACCTCGCTTCCGGGCGAAACCGGCAGAATGCTTTTATTAAACGAAGTGGAGATGCCGGAGGATATCTGCGTGTTTGCCGACCTTGAAGGAAACGTGCTCGGGCAGCAGTCCATCGTACTGAAGACGGATCCCGAGGGCAAAAGCGGGCTGAAGGTGATGCTCAGAGATGATCATCTCATAATAAGAACGCAGCAAAACGGCAGGGACAGGGATATTTTTGACAAAGACCTCTACGAGCTGACGGATGAAAAAGACAGGATCTCGGTGGAAGAGGATAATGAGGCGGCATACGAGACCGAGCTTGCCGCAAGGGCCCGTTTTTCCGAGGATATGAAGGAAGGGATCATCTATCATTACGAAGAGCGGGATGCAAAAAAGGAAGCAAAGGAAAATGTCACCACCTACGCGGAGGGCGGCGAGGAATACGTGCCGGGCTTTGACATAAACGACAAGGGAAGCAGAAAGATAATATTGCTGCTTCAGGATGGAAAGATCTCGGTGACGGTGGACGGACATCTGATCGCTGACAGGGTGGATGTATCAAACTTTAAGGCATCGGAGGATGCTTTCGCACTTGAGTGCGGCGTGCCTGACGAGGATTATTCCCAGAGGAACCTCACTGATGATGTCTATGACGGTATTTATCTCGACCTTTCGGTAATGGGCGTAAACGAAGGCTTTTCCGATGCGGTTTATTCAAAGCTTGCAAACGGAAAGCTTGAAAGGAAGGATGAGGGGTTGTATCCTGTCTATGACAATTCCATGCAGGGCTTTGAGCTTTTTAAGGACAGGCAGCGCAGATTCTGGAACGCCGTCATTGACTGGTTTATCGCAAATCTGTGATACAGGGTTTACGGATCATGACGCTTTTTTACGGGGGTTACATTTGAAAAATCTTTCTTATCTGATCATATTGATACTGATCCTGTGCGGCTGCTCGTCCGGCGCTGTTCCGGCAGCAGTTTCCGAAAGTGCCGCGGCTCCTTCAGATAATAAAAGCGAGCCGTTATCTGCCTCGTTTTCCGGTGATGTTCCGTCCGACACGGCTGATCTTCCCTATGAAAACGAGGCCTTCTGGGCTGTCTACTGGGATGATGAGGATGTGCTGCAAAAGCGTGCTTCAGATGCTTTTGATACGGACATTGTCTGTATTTTTGAGGCCTATTTTGACGAAGGATACGGCCTTGTATGCAACGAAAAGACAACGCAGCTTCTGGAAAAGATGCGTGATGATCCACGTTTTGAAGACAGGAGATTCTTTCTGACCGTTGTCAATGATGTGGTGGGAGAGGATGCTTCCGAGCAGAAGGATACAAAGGTTTTGTATTCCGTTTTGCAGGATCCGGCAGGCCATGCATCGGATATCGTTTCTCTTGCAAAGAAGAACGGCTGTGACGGAGTGGAGATCGATTATGAAAAGATCAGGAACGACATGGAGCTTTGGGAGCTTTTCCTGGAATTTGAAAAGGAACTCATAAGGCTTTGCAAAGAAGATGGGCTTGAGGTGAGGATAGTGCTTGAACCTTCGACTCCCGCAGCAGAGCTTGAGTTCCCGGAAGGAGCGGAGTATGTGGTCATGTGCTACAACCTCTTTGGCTACGGCACGGATCCCGGCCCCAAGGCTGATGAGGAATTCCTTTCAAAGCTGGTATCGGATTTTGAAGTTCTTCCCGGAGATACCGGCTATGCCCTTGCAAACGGCGGCTTTGACTGGGATCTGACTGAAGGCACGGTCACATCATTGACGGATCTTGATCTCAGCGGACTGATATATGGTCGTGATGATGTGAAGCGCGATCCCGCAAGCTCTGCCTTTCATTTCTCCTTTGAAAAGGACGGCCATGAGCATGAGGTCTGGGGTGCTGATGCCGAAACCCTGGATTTCTGGAGCAGGCTCATCGCAAAGAAAGCCGGCCGGAAAGTGAAGATCAGCATCTGGAGACTGTAGTGGGACAGGGGACGTATCTCTGTCCCAGTTTTATGTCAACAGTCTGTATCAGGGGACGGTTCTGTGTTACAGCCGCGGATTTATCAGAAAGGTAAAATTCCAGCCTTTTTCCCAATTTCCTTCCCCTTTGCACCAATGCCAGACGGATTATTTGTGGGTATATATGGGCGGGAACAGAGATTTCAGGCGAAATTTTACCTTTTACCAGCGTTTACTGAAGAGAAGATGGAAGCCTGACGGGCGGGAACGGAGATTTTAGGCGGAATTTTACTTTTTTGTTTGGAAATTGGAAATGCATGTATGACTTGAATTCGTTGACATAAAAATGGGACAGAGAAACGTCCCCTGT
>JAFSWJ010000364.1 GCA_017444545.1 Lachnospiraceae bacterium | reverse complement strand
ATAGGTCTCCAGGAACAGCCTGGGGCTTTCCTTCGCCAAGGCCCTGTCCTCCCCATCATCCAGTGTCACACTGCGAAAAGCCTTTCCAAAAACGTGATCGGCCGTGGTAGACTTACCGACTTGTCTGGAGCCGTATATCACTATGGATGGAAAAGAGTCTGCCGCCTCTTTTATGACATTCTCGATCTTTCTGTTTATATACAAAGCTTGGCCTCCTGCTTATGACTATAGGCAAGTGTACCATTTTTCGGCCAAAATAGCAATAGGATGCTTTTTTGGTCGAGATCTGCACAAGCAGCAAAAAGAAATACTATCATGGTATAAAAAAGCTCGATTTTGGGGTATAATCAAGGAAACGACATGCTCATATGGGGGAGGGAGCGGGCTATGAAGAAGATCGGGATCGGATATGAGAATTATAAGGAATTTGTGGACCAGAAGCTCTATTACGTTGACAAGACACTGCTCATAAGGGATGTAGTAGAAAAAGGCGGGAAGGTCACGCTCTTCACCCGTCCCAGGCGCTTCGGGAAGACCCTGGCGCTTTCCATGCTCCGTACTTTTTTTGAACAGGAATACGATGATAAAGGGGACCCGGTGGACAACCACAGGTATTTTGAAGGGAAAAAGATCATGGATGCCCCGGAGGAGATCCTTTCCATGATGGGGAGATACCCTGTCATCAAGCTGTCTTTGAAAACTGCTAAGCAGACGGATTACAGAGAGGCGGCATTGCAGCTCCGGGACGAAATCGTGTCCGAGTTTAATCGCCATATTTACATCGAGGAATCGGATAAGTTGACAACGGTAGAACGTCAGGGTTTCAGTGAACTGTTATCGCCGAAAAAAAAGGATGATATTGAAAATGAGGACGATTTCAAGAAGGAGATCGGGCGCTACGCAACCGCATTAAAGACGCTGTCCCAGTGCCTGAATAAATACCACGGAGAAAAGGTCATTGTCCTCATAGATGAATATGATGTGCCTTTGGAGAATGCGTATTACGAAGGCTTCTATGACGAGATGGTCGTCTTCATCCGTTCGCTCTTTGAGTCGGTCCTGAAGACGAACGATGCACTGCAGTTCGGGGTGGCGACGGGGTGTCTCAGGATCAGCAAAGAGAGCATTTTCACCGGGCTGAACCACTTGAAGATCAACTCTGTTCTGGATGAAAGCTTCTCTGAAGGCTTTGGATTCACGTCTGGAGAAACTGAGCAAATGCTTATTGATTATGGGATCGCTGATAGGATGCCTGAGGTGAAGGAATGGTACAATGGGTATGTTTTTGGGGAAAAAGAAATATATAATCCATGGAGCGTGATAAATTATATTGACTCCGTGGTGAACGGCCATAGAAAGTTTCCAACACCCTTTTGGGCGAATACTTCATCCAACTCCATCATCAAGGATCTGGTATGGCAGGCGGATGAGGAAATGAAAAGGCAGCTGGACACGCTGATAGGCTGGGGGACGATAGAGAAAAAGATCCACGAAGACATTACCTATGACGACGTTCACGAGTCCGAGAACGACCTGTGGAATTTCCTGTTCTTTACAGGGTATATGGGGAAGGTATCAGAGAGAAAGGACGGGGAAGATATCTATCTTACAATGCGGATCCCCAACAGGGAGATCCGGAGCATTTACCGGAACCATATCAGCACATGGTTTGAAAAGCGGGTGAAGGAAACCAATAAATCGGAGCTGAACAGGGCGGTCTTGGAGGGGGATACGGACGGGATTGCAGGATATGTCACCGGGCTTTTGAAAAAATGCATCAGTACCTTTGACAGCCAGGAAGGGTTCTACCATGGGTTTTTATTGTCCTTGCTGTATGAGGTGCCGGACTATGCGCCGAAATCGAACAGGGAGGAGGGCAACGGGAGGCCGGATATAACCCTCTATCCCGACAATCCCCGGGATCCCGCCATCATTTTCGAAGTCAAGGTCAGGAAGAAATATTCCGAAATGGAGGAGGGGCTGCAGGAGGCCTATGATCAGATCATCGAAAAAAAGTACGAAGAGGGCATACTTGACGATGGCTACCTGGGTGTGAAGCCCTATGGCATCTGCTTTTGCAAGAAGAGCTGCATAGTCGGGGCACTGCCCGGATGACCCGGTACCGATGGCATAACACTGATGCGTATTGATGTCAATTCAAGAAGTTCAGAGTAGTATGTTTGGCGGTTCAGTAGTCCGAGATCATATCAACTGAATAGTTTTTATAAGTAAAAGCAGGGAACTGTGGCACATCGCCGCAGCGGGATCCATCGAAGCTGGAAGACGCGGTGCAGATATACAGCAGGATGCTGGAGCGTGTGGAAGCCTTGCGGGGAATCACAGATTAT
>JAFSWJ010000363.1 GCA_017444545.1 Lachnospiraceae bacterium | reverse complement strand
CTCTTCCTCAGCGTATCCTTCAGAACATTTCCGAAGGATGCGACCATCTCCGAAAAGATGACCCCCTTTTCCTTTGCGGATAATAAGAACAGTATCCTGTTGGCCGACCCGTTATAACGCTGCAGAAAGCGCATGATGAAACGGTAGTTGCAAAGAAAAGCCTCCTGCCCCAGAAACATGGCTCCCCTTCCCTCTCCGCGTTCCGAAACTATCTTCAATATGCGGACTATCTCACGATCAGGATCATCCTCATTTTCCCTCTCATAGATCTCAGGATCATATATCTCGTACCCGTGCTTGCCGTTAAGCTTCATCCTGTTCAGTGAACTGTCGGCAAACTGGAAAAGGAGCTGAAAATCATCGGCACCGTCGTTTACAAAAACACATCCGGCCGATATTCCCAGGGGTATGCCGTGATCCTTTCCCATGAGATTCTCTGCTTTGGCAAAGAGCTCTTCATTGAGCCTTGTCACAAGCGATCCCACATCTTCCTTTGATGTCACATCCGAGAAAAAACCCAGAAACTCATCACCGCCGATCCTGCTTATCACATCCCCGTTTCTGACATTATGCCTGATGATATCGGCTATCTCAACAAGCACCCTGTCACCCATATCATGTCCGTAGAGATCATTGACCAGCTTGAAATTGTCCAGATCCATGATCATAAGCGTCCCCTTCCCGTTCCTGCACATTTCGGAGATCCTTTCGGTTCCGCTGGCCTTATTGAAAAAGCCTGTCAGTTTGTCTACTGTTACTTCTTCTGTCAGGCTTTCGATGGTCTTGCTGTTTACTATGGTATTGTTTATCCTTTTGATCAGTACATCCTCATCAAAAGGCTTGTGTATGAAATCGGAGGCTCCGGCCCTGAGGCCTCTCCTTTCCGTTTCCCTGTTGTCCTCTCCCGTCAGGAATATCACCGGGATCTGTGTCCTCCCGTTTTTTTCCTCAAACTGTCTGACTGCCCTGTAGGTCTCAAAGCCATCCATTCCGGGCATCAGTATGTCAAGCAGGATCAGATCAGGAGAGTTCTTTTCCAGAAATTCCAGCAGATCCTTTCCCGAGCGCAGGCAGCTTACCTTCATGTCTCTTGCCCGAAGCAGAATTTTTGCATTTGTCAGACTCAATGGTTCGTCGTCAACTACAGCTATCCAGTAACTCATTTTTCTTCTTTCCCCTCTTCCGAATCAGCTTCTCCTGAAAAAAGATCCACTATGGCTTTGTAATCATATCTGTCCGCAGCTTCCTTTACTTTTCCAAACAGCTCCAGATCATCCTCCGGGATCCTGTATTCCTTCATCTCTCCGATCATATCCTCCAGACGTTCGCAGTCCATATCCTCTGCTGCCTGGCGGACCTCTTCAAAAAAGTCCTTCATGAGCATTTCATCCGCCTCAGGTCTGTTGTCTTTTTCCTCCGGTTTTTCAAAGATATCTGACAAAGGTTCCCGAAATTCCTGAAGATCAGCCATGAATCCTTCATGCATTTTTCTGATGTAGGCTGTATCTCCTCTCTTTCCCGCATCCTCAAGTTTCTGTGCCCTTTCACCAAAATCCGCTGCACCGATGATCCTTGCGGAGCTTTTCAATGCATGTACCTTGATCGTATAGTTTTTTATATCATCCTCTGCAAAAAGGGCATCCAGCTCCCTTGTCTTTTCATCAAGCGACTCATAAAAGACCTTCAGCAAAGCCAGATATGCTCCGGCCGTCCCGCTGTTTTTCAGTCCGGCCTCCGTATTGATACCGGCTCTCAAAAGACCTTCAGATCCCGGCGGCAGATTTACATCGGAAACATCCCTGTCGTCTTCTTCAACCAGAGAACAAAAGCTTATCTTTTCCTCCGGAAGGAAGGAACAGATCATTTCCTCAAGCCTGTCAGGATCTATGGGCTTAGTCAGATAATCATCAAACCCGGCTTCAAGATATTTTTCCTTTGCTCCGTCTATGGCATTTGCCGTCAGACATATGACAGGAGTATTCCGGTTCGGGTTTTCCCCGTTTTCACGGATCTGTAAAAGGGTCTCGATACCGTCCTTTCCGGGCATCATGTGATCAAGGAATATCATATCATATTTTGATGCCATGGTCCTTTCGATACATTCATCCCCTCCGCCTGCCGTGTCTACCGCAGCTTCTGTCTGTTTGACAAGGCTTTCAAATACCATGAGGTTCATGGGGTTGTCATCAACAACAAGAATACGCGCGTCACGGGCCGTGAACCTTTCGTATTTTTTTTCCGTCTCCGGGATCAGTCCTCCAAAGATCATCTCCGCCTTTTCAGACGGCTTTCCGGACACATCCTCACCTGTCTTTTTCTGCGAATAATAAAGGATATCATTTACAAGTCCCAGGAGATTTTTTCCTGCTGTCCTTATATTATCCGAGTATTTCAGGATGGAAGCGTCCCTGCTTTCCCTCAGTATCATCTCATTCATTCCGAGTATGGCATTGATCGGAGTCCGAAGCTCATGCGACATATTTGACAGAAATGCAGATTTGGCTTCACTCTCCGCCGTGGCCCTGATGGACATCTCAAGGTATCTGGTGGAACGGGCCATGATCAGGCTTATGATGAGGATGATGACTATGACTACTGTTATGGTTGCAAAAAAAATCAGATTAAGAGAGCCGAAAACACCCGTGGCATCCTTGACCGAGATACAGGACCAGCCGTTCTGCATATCAGCCACATATATAATGTATCTGGATCCCTCCGAAAAATACTCAAAGGAATCAGCATTCGTTCCCTTGACTCTCAGGAAGATCTCAGCTCCAAGGGTACCTTTCTCCCCGCTGTAATCCTTTCCGATCTCATTCCTGTCAGAGTGAGCGATCACGACTCCATTGTCATTCAGGATGATCTCCATATCTGAATTTCCGCTCTTTACTGCTTCTTCTGTCAGGTCCTGTATCCTTTCAAGCGACACGTCCACGGATATGACACTTTTCCCGTCACACAGTGTCCTTCCCAGGGCGAGCATTATATTTCCCGACTGGACATCAACATAAGGATCAAGGATCGTCATCCGGCCCGGATCCTCCATTGGCTTTTTGTACCAGGGTCGGTCTGTAGCCACATAACCTTCAGGCGGTTCCCAGTTTGTTCCGCTGATAAATTTTCCGTTGATATATCCGTACAGTCCGGTGGAATTTTCGATGACGGCACTCCTGACCGCCGTTGACAGCCCGACGATATAATCCTTTATTTCATCATCGGAGCTGTGCTCCCTTATCATCTCATCAAGGGTATAGGCCGCCAGATTTACCGAATCTATATTTGTGGAAAGGTACTGGTCTATCTGCTCGGCTGATTCCTTTGCCGTTATCTCGCCGGTCCTTATTATATTGTCCCTCTTTTCCCTGACGAGCATGCTGTAGTATATGAGGACTATGCCGGTGAAAAAAGCGATGACCAGTGCAGCTGTCACTATATTCCCTGTTGAGATCCTGTTTTTATTCATATTCCCCAAAAGCTCCCCCTTTTTTCCGGATCATCCCGATATACCGGAAACTGCGGTATTTCTCCTCTTGATCTCTTCCGCTTTCTTTACGATCTTTTCCTCCCATTCATCATCCTGGGCATCCAGCTGGTACGCCTCAAATCCGTACTCTCTCCCAAGTGAGCAGATCACTGTTTCATCATCCACGTGCAGAGATATCCTGTATCTGCTGGGAACCTTCTGCGGAAGCACGGTCCTGTTGTCCCGCTGCACTTCCTTCAGATGCCTCGTCCCGTTTACTATTCCGTCAAAACGGACTCCATATAGGCGGAAAAGATTTTTTATGTACGATTCCGAACGGAATGATGAGGTATATACCCAGACCTCATATCCCAGCTCCTGCAGACGGTTGATGAGCCTGGGAGTTCCGAGGCGCAGCCTTTCCTTAAAGATCCTGTTGAACGGAAATACAGGTGCCGGCTCCGTTTTGTGGGTTTCGGGATAAACAAAAAGGACTTCGTCGAGGTCAAAGGAAACCCGCATTTTATTATTTATTTCCACATTTTTATTTTTCCTCACTGCCCTCTATCCCCTTTACGGCCTTTATCACGGATGCAGACCAGTCTTCTGCCGTTCCTTCAAGCCCTATCTGCCTGTAGTCACCTGACTCGTTATCCACGACGAGCACCATATCATTATAAAGAGTCAGAGTCCTGATATATTTTTTCCTCATCACATCCTTGATCTGGTTCTTTTTTTCCTCACTGGTCCTTTGCAGCCTTTCGGATGCTGTTATGATCCCGTCCGGACGGACATGATATTTTTTCAGCAGATCTTCGATATAGTCCACGGAACAGTAATCCGCAGTAAACACCCAGACATCATATTTCATCGACTGCAGGAAACGGCACAGAGCCGGAAATCCCAGACGGATCCTTTCCTTAAATCTGATGTTTGAAGGAAAAGAGAGCTCTTTTTCCGCCGGAAGACCGGTCCCGTTCACAAACACCATGTCATTCAGATCCACCGCGACTCTCCTGTTGTTTTTTGATCTCTCCACCATATTTATGATGTCTTCTTCGTGGACGAGATTCAGGATCTGTATCGGCGCTTTCTTCAGTTTCATCCTGACAGCGGCAGCCCATCTGTGATGACCGTTTATCAGCATAAATCCGTGAGGATACATCTTTTCGACCATCAGTCTTTCATCTATCTCAGACCATGGACCGCTGCCATAGCGCATTCCGTGTCTCATTTTGTTTTCATAATCGGAGATTATCCCGAAATTCGGTCCTATTTCAGGAAAGCAGAATTCGTCATCCGGGTTGGGATGGATGTTTGTACATCTGGTCCATTTCCTGAATGTTCGGGTCAGAAAGGATGCTTTTAACGGCATTCTCACACCGTCATATTTTTTTATATCGTTTGCAACAAATTCGGTAAATTCCGTTTTTACAGCCATACCCTCCTCCTTAGTATGCTTTATTTCACCGTATCATCCATACAGCTCTGTACATCCTCTATAAGCTCATTAAAGAGGCAGGTAGCAAATATCCTACTTCATTTCTTCTTCAATACCCAGTGCACTGTAGGGTACAAACACGTCAATGAAGCCCGATGCAAACGGTCCTACGGCATAGGGTGAATACTCAGCATATATACCGTCCTTATCATATCTGATTATCATGTCAAAGGATGCGATATCCTCAAATCCCTGCTTCATCTCCTTTTCAAGAGAAGGATCATAGCTTTCATAATACTTGTACTCCCCGCTGTTTTTCCAGTCATCCATGGAATACTGAACGACAATATCCCTGAATTCCTTTTCGCTTCCCTTGAACAGATCCTTCATTGAAATCTCTTTCCCGGTGGCGGTATCAAAAAGAATATGCCTGATCCCCGGCATCCCGTGGGCTCCTCCGTAGTAGGCATAGTCATCAAGTGAAACCTCCACATGATGCGATCCGATCCTTACTGCAGTTCCAAGGTTTACGTCATAACTGTAGGCAGGGCACCACGCATCGGGATCATCAAGATCATACCAGGACTCCTCCCCGAACACATCATTATGGGCGGTTTCCTTTGTATCCTTTGCAAAACCCGCCATCTCATCATAGATCTTTTGCAGCGCCTCATTCAT
>JAFSWJ010000362.1 GCA_017444545.1 Lachnospiraceae bacterium | reverse complement strand
TGAAAGCCATACGGGGGACGTTATAGGTGTCAGCCTGACGCCACACATTCTCGGACTGAGGCTCAACTCCGCCCTTTGCGCAGAAAACTCCTACAGCGCCGTCAAGTACGCGAAGTGATCTTTCAACCTCCACGGTGAAATCCACGTGTCCGGGGGTATCGATGATGTTGATACGATGCTCCTCGGCACCCGGCGCTGGCTTATTATCCTTTTCCAATGTCCAGTGGCAGGTCGTGGCAGCAGAAGTGATGGTGATACCTCTCTCCTGCTCCTGAGCCATCCAGTCCATGGTAGCCGTACCGTCATGTGTGTCGCCTATCTTGTAGTTGACGCCCGTATAATAAAGAATACGCTCTGTAAGGGTAGTCTTTCCGGCATCGATATGAGCCATGATCCCTATGTTCCTGGTCCTTTCCAGGGGATATTCTCTGTCTTTAGCGTTACTCAAGGAATTATTCCTCCATTCCAGTGTGTGCGATCAGAAGCGATAATGTGAAAACGCCTTGTTGGCATCTGCCATCTTGTGAACGTCTTCTTTTCTCTTCACTGCCGATCCCGTATTGTTTGCTGCATCCATGATCTCATTTGCAAGGCGCTCTTCCATGGTCTTTTCCGACCTCTGGCGTGAATACATTGTCAGCCAGCGGAGTCCCAGAGCCTGGCGTCTGTCAGGACGGACCTCGATGGGAACCTGATAGGTGGCTCCACCTATACGTCTTGCCTTTACCTCAAGTGCAGGCATAACATTGTTCATTGCTGTTTCGAAAACCTCTACTGCGGGTTTTCCTGTTTTTTCCTCGACTCTGTCGAAAGCCCCGTATACGATCTTTTGTGCAACACCTTTCTTGCCATCCAGCATGATGCTGTTGATGAGCTTGGTGACCACCTTATCGTTGTATTTGGGATCCGCCAGAACGTCTCTCTTTACGATATGTCCTTTACGTGGCACGTTTCTTCCCTCCTTCATGGGCATACACCCATAGGTACTCACAACTGTAACTTGTGTTCGTGCTGTATTTAAATCACTATGGTGAAACTTAAATCCAACACAACCTGTTTACTTTTGTTTTTTCAGTTCTTCGGCGCTTTCGGCCTCTTTGCACCATACTTCGAACGGGCCTGCATACGATTTGCAACGCCGGCCGTATCCAAAGTACCGCGGATGATGTGGTACCTGGTACCCGGAAGGTCCTTTACCCTGCCGCCACGGATCATGACAACGCTATGCTCCTGAAGATTGTGGCCTTCTCCGGGAATATAGGATGTAACCTCTATTCCGTTTGAAAGACGCACTCTTGCGATCTTTCTGAGAGCTGAGTTAGGCTTTTTCGGGGTTGCTGTCTTTACTGCGGTGCATACGCCTCTCTTCTGGGGAGATTTCGTATCGGTCGCCTTTTTCTGCAGAGAATTAAACCCCCTGAGCAGAGCAGGAGCCGTAGATTTCTTTACAGAAGACTGTCTTCCCTTCCTTACCAGCTGGTTGAATGTTGGCATCTTTGGTTTCACCTCACTTTCTTTTGATATTTTTTCCGAAAATATGGCGTACCCCTGAAGGCACGCCACATTATTATACGCATACTGTTGTTTGCTGTCAACTGTTTTTATTCTTCGCCATCTTCCTCTGCGCCGACGCCCGCAAGTTCCTCCTCATCGACAAATTCTTCCGTATCGTCGATATCGTCTCCTTCAACGTCATCGTACATGGCCAGCTCCTCCTCGAGATCCACCTCATCTCCTATAACTGTCCCGTCGGTTGAAAGCTGTACAGTCCTGTAATGCTTCATACCTGTTCCTGCAGGTATCAGTTTTCCTATACATACGTTTTCCTTCAGGCCGATGAGTCTGTCTATCTTTCCCTTGATCGCAGCCTCGGTGAGTACCTTTGTTGTTTCCTGGAAGGATGCTGCCGACAGGAAGGAATCCGTAGCAAGCGAAGCCTTTGTTATTCCGAGCAATACCTGCTTGCCTTCTGCAACAGCCTTGCCCTCTGACTCAAGCCTTTCATTCATATCATCAAAGTCAAGGACATCCATCAGGGTTCCGGGAAGCAGGTCATTTGCATCACCGCTTTCCTCGACGCGGATCTTTTTCAGCATCTGTCTGACTATGATCTCGATGTGCTTATCGTTGATCTCAACACCCTGCAGACGGTAAACCCTCTGAACCTCTCTGAGCATATAATCCTGAACAGCCCTGAGACCCTTGATCTTCAAAAGATCATGAGGATTGACGGATCCCTCCGTGATCTCATCACCCGCAGATATCTCCTGTCCGTCCTGAACCTTTATCATTGATCCAAAGGGGATCAGATATGACTTTGATTCACCGGTCTCGCTGTTTGTAACGATAACATCCCTCTTGTTCTTCTGGTCATTGATGCTTGCCGTACCCGATATCTCTGATATGATGGCAAGTCCCTTGGGCTTTCTGGCCTCAAAAAGTTCCTCTACTCTGGGAAGACCCTGTGTGATATCGCTTCCGGCAACTCCTCCCGTATGGAAGGTTCTCATGGTCAGCTGTGTACCGGGCTCTCCTATGGACTGGGCAGCTATGATACCGACAGCTTCTCCAACCTGTACGGCTTCTCCCGTTGCCATATTTGCTCCGTAGCACTTTGCACATACGCCGAGATGTGAACGGCAGGTCAGCACTGTCCTGATCTTTATCTCTATCTTTCCAAGAAGTTCCTTTCTGTAGTCCTGCTCCTTCTTGTCAAAATCCACCTCGGAAGCTGACTCATCCTTTGACTTCGTCTTTTTGGACTTCTTTGCAGCCTCTGCTTCCCACTTTTCCCTTGCTTCCTTTACCTTCTCCTCTACCTCGGCATTTTTTGCATCTATTATCCTGTCTGCCCTGTTCGGAGTAATCATGTGATTGCTTCCGACTATGAGATTTCCTTCATTATCAAATATATCCTCGACCGCATATCTGCCGACGATCCTGTCACGAAGATTCTCTATCTCTTCCTTTCCGTCCATGAACGCCCTGACGGTCATGCCCGGGATCTCACGCCCTGTACCCTCGCAGCAGTCAGTCTCTCTGATGATGAGATCCTGGGAAACATCAACAAGACGTCTTGTCAGGTATCCCGAGTCTGCC
Organism: Lachnospiraceae bacterium; assembly: GCA_017444545.1. Classification (GTDB taxonomy): domain Bacteria; phylum Bacillota; class Clostridia; order Lachnospirales; family Lachnospiraceae; genus NK4A144. The sequence goes on along the minus strand of JAFSWJ010000362.1, from coordinate 1,928 downwards.
GTACGAAGAGCAGTGTCCGAAAGACCCTTTCTTGCACCGTGAGCAGACATGAAATACTCCAAAACGTTGAGTCCTTCACGGAAATTGGATTTGATGGGAAGCTCGATGGTGTGTCCGGTTGTATCTGCCATCAGTCCTCTCATTCCCGCAAGCTGCTTGATCTGCTTGTCAGATCCTCTCGCTCCGGAGTCTGCCATCATGAAGATGTTGTTGTACTTGTCAAGTCCTTCCAGCAGATCACGTGTCAGGACCTCGTCCATCTCCTTCCAGGTATCTATGACGGCCTTGTATCTTTCATTATCAGTCACAAAACCTCTCTTGTAGTTCCTTGTGATCTGATCCACATTCCTCTGGGCCTCATCGATGAGTTCCTGCTTTCTTGCAGGGACCGTCATATCCGAAATGGAAACACTCATTGCCGCAATGGTCGAATAGTGATATCCCATAGCCTTGATATGATCGAGAACCTCAGCTGTTTTGATCGCACCGTGATTGTTGATGACCTTTTCTATTATCCTCTTCAGTTCCTTCTTGCCTACGAGGAAATCGATCTCAAGGGCAACGGCATTCTCCTTTTTGCTCCTGTCCACAAATCCCAGATCCTGGGGAAGTATCTCATTGAAGAGGAATCTTCCGAGGATGGAATGTACTATTCCGCTGACCTTCTTTCCGTTCACCGTTCTGGTGATCTGAACTCCGATCTTTGAATGGAGGGTTATGATACCGTTCTCATATGCCAGTATCGCCTCATTTATATTCTTGAAGATCTTCCCTTCGCCGGGCTCACCGTCTCTTTCCTGAGTCAGATAATAAACACCCAGGACCATATCCTGTGTAGGAACGGTCACGGGACCTCCGTCCGAAGGCTTGAGAAGGTTGTTGGGCGAAAGCAACAGGAATCTGCACTCCGCCTGCGCCTCCACGGAAAGGGGCAGATGGACTGCCATCTGGTCTCCGTCAAAGTCCGCATTGAACGCAGTACATGCAAGCGGATGAAGCTTGATCGCCTTGCCTTCTACCAGTATAGGCTCAAAAGCCTGTATTCCAAGTCTGTGAAGCGTAGGAGCACGGTTCAGCATCACGGGATGCTCCTTGATGACATCCTCAAGCACGTCCCATACAACAGGCTCAAGATGCTCCACCATCTTCTTTGCATTTTTAATATTATGGCTCATTCCTCTCTGAACGAGCTCCTTCATAACGAAGGGCTTGAACAGCTCTATGGCCATTTCCTTCGGAAGTCCGCACTGCCATATCTTCAGCTCGGGACCGACGACGATGACCGAACGACCGGAATAGTCAACACGCTTTCCGAGCAGGTTCTGTCTGAAACGTCCGCCTTTTCCCTTGAGCATGTCGGAAAGGGACTTCAATGCCCTGTTTCCGGGTCCGGTAACCGGTCTTCCTCTCCTGCCGTTATCTATGAGAGCGTCCACCGCCTCCTGAAGCATCCTCTTTTCGTTTCTGACGATTATATCAGGTGCTCCAAGCTCCAGAAGTCTCTGGAGACGGTTATTTCTGTTTATTATCCTCCTGTAGAGGTCATTTAAGTCTGATGTCGCAAAACGTCCACCGTCAAGCTGAACCATTGGACGAAGATCCGGAGGGATGACCGGTATACAGTCCATTATCATCCATGAAGGCTGATTTCCCGATTCCCTGAAGGCTTCGACCACTTCAAGCCTTTTTATTATCCTTGCCCTCTTCTGACCGGTAGAGCTTTCAAATTCCTCCTTGAGTTCTTCGGATTCCTTGTCGAGATCGATCGCAAGCAAAAGCTCCTTTATGGCTTCGGCTCCCATTCCGACCCTGAACTTGTTTCCATAGGTCTCTCTGGCATCCTGATACTCCTTTTCGGAAAGCACCTGCTTGTATTCCAGATCACTGTCTGCCGGATCAAGCACTATATAAGATGCAAAATACAGCAC
>JAFSWJ010000361.1 GCA_017444545.1 Lachnospiraceae bacterium | reverse complement strand
TTTCTCCGGGAAGGGGAGCAAAGGGAAGCTTTTCATCCTTCAGGGCGCCTCAGGTTACCATGAGCGTTGATTATGATGATGAGCTTGTCCGCGCCATAGAAAGCCGCGCGAAAAAGCTTCAGTTTCCGGCGGGAACGTCAGGTGAGCGGGATCCAAAGCTGGATCACGGTACCATGGTCCCTTTGTATTATGTAAACCAGTACTATACTGGATACAAACTTGTCAGGATCGGGCTTTCCGGGCTTTCCCTCGAGGCTCATTACCAGCTCGGACGTATAATAAGAACGGCGGCGGACAGCCTGAAAAGACGCTGTGTTTTTCTGGCGAGCGGAGATCTGTCCCATTGCCAGAAGGAGAGCGGACCCTACGGTTTCAAAAAGGAGGGCCCCGAATATGATGAAAAGCTGATGGCTGTCATGGCAGGCGGTGATCTGAAAAAGCTCCTGGATTTTGATGAGGAGTTTCTGGAACTTGCGGAGGAGTGCGGACACCGTTCCTTTACCATCATGGCGGGCGCCTTTGACGGCATATCGCTGAAAGCGCATATCATGTCCCATGAGGCAACCTTTGGCGTAGGCTACGGAACCGGTATTTTTATTCCCGAAAAGGAGGAGATGAGCATGTCATCGGATGATCCTCTGGTGAAGCTTGCAACGGCTTCCATTCATGAGTATGTGAATAATAAAAGAGTCCTGAAAGATTACGAGATCCCGGATATCATCAAAGGACAGAGAGCAGGTGCCTTTGTATCGGTCCATGAAAGCGGGATGCTGCGCGGATGTATAGGAACCATCTGCCCGGTGCGGGATACCCTGGCTGAAGAGATCGTCCGAAATGCCATATCTGCCGTTGCGGAAGATCCCAGGTTTTCACCCGTAACACCCGATGAACTGCCTGATCTCGAGATAAACGTGGATATTCTCACGGAGCCTGAGGATATTTCCTCAATGGATGAACTTGATGTGAAAAAGTACGGTGTCATCGTGACAAGCGGTTACAAAAGAGGACTTTTGCTGCCTGATCTGGAGGGCGTTGATTCGGTCATCGAGCAGGTCCTCATCGCAAAAAGGAAGGCCGGAATAGGGGACAGGGAACCCTACACCATGCAGAGGTTTGAGGTGATAAGACATGTCTGATGCTTTGGTGTGTCCTGCATGTCCGCGCCACTGCACGCTTTCCGGGGGCATGACGGGAGCCTGTTTTGCAAGGAGGAATACGGGCGGCAGGATCGAAGGCATAAACTATGCTCTCATCACATCAATAGCTCTTGATCCCATAGAAAAAAAGCCGCTCTTTCATTTTCATCCCGGGACGAGGATACTGTCGGTGGGAAGCTTCGGCTGCAACCTGAAATGTCCCTTCTGCCAGAATCATGATATCTCCCAGGCAGGCTACGGCATGACGGAAACGGAAAAACTTACGCCTCATGACCTCCTTGAGATCGCACTTCAGGCACGGCGTGAGGATGGAAACATCGGCGTGGCGTTTACCTACAATGAGCCTTTGACAGGTTTTGAATATGTGAAAGACTGCGAGGTCTTATTAAAAGAAAATGATCTGTGCACCGCTGTTGTCACCAACGGGTGCTTTGAAGATGAGATTCTTCAGGAGATCCTGCCGTATACCGATGCCTTTAACATAGACTTAAAGGGCTTTTCGCAAAAGGCCTATGATGTTTACGGCGGCGATTTAGAGACGGTAAAGAGGTTTATCGTATCTGCCGCAGGGACTTCCCATGTGGAGATCACATCCCTCATCGTTCCGGGGATAAACGACAGTCTTTCGGAAATGAAGGAGGAGGCAGAGTGGATCGCATCCATCGATCCGGAAATCCCTTTGCATATCAACAGATACTTTCCCCGTTACAGATACAGCAAGGCTCCGACGCCGGTAAATCTGCTTTTTGGGATGAAGGATGCTGCGGGGAGGTATCTTGAAAATGTTTATGTCGGAAATGTCTGACTTTTGTTTGCCATGATCGCTGATAAAAAAACAGCTCTTTCGGGTGTTGCGGTATTTGTCCTCGTGGAGCTTTTCAATATAATAAGTGCGTGGATGAACGGGGATCTGCTGTCGGGAAATCCTGCACCGGTCCTGATTTTTTCATATCTTTGTGTCAGCATCTTTGAAGAGACAGTCTTTCGTATCCTGCCGGTGCGGTTTTTTGTCGCAAGGCTTTCGTCAAAGAGGGATGAGGTGCTGCTGATCCTTACAACCTCTGCGGCCTTCGGGCTGTTTCATCTTGTCAATCTTTTTTCCGGGGCTTCTTTTTCATACACCGTTTTGCAGATCATTTTCGCATCGTGCATAGGAGCTTTTTTCTGTGTGCTTTTTTTGAGGACGGGATCTCCGCTGCTCATCGTTGTGCTGCATTTTGCGCATGATGTGATAACGGGTTTCTACACGCCGGAGCTTGACCGCGGGATCATATATTCCGGGGAGGTCATGTTTTCCGAGATCGTTGTGGTATTGTCGCAGGCTGTGGTGTTTCTGGGGTTTGCGGTCTGTTGGATGCGCAGGGAGCGTTGAGATATATGCCGATGCCATCAGTAAATATACGGTGAAGACGCAGATCCGCGCTTCTTTATTTTACGTTTGTATTATGGTAAAATCAGATGTTATGAATAAATTCAGGATCATGGCCGTGATGCTTGTCGTGCTTGCTGCTGTTTCTTTTGTTTCCTGCGGAAAAAAGGGAACAAAGGAAGAAAAGGAGATAGTGCTCACGACCGGATTTGAGGAAAACGAGATATTTTTCATAGGAACCGAAAGATGCACGGTGCCCGAGCTGAACGTGTATGTGCGCACATCCCAGAGCCAGTACGAGGGGGTCTTCGGGGAAGAGATCTGGGACAGGGACATAGGTAACGAAACCCTGGAGCAGTACCTGAAAAGGATGGCTCTGTACAGGCTTGCAAAGATCAAGGCGATGAAGCTCCTTGCGGCAAGGGAGGGAGTGACCCTTGATGAAGGTGAAGAGAGCAGATGCAAAAAGGCGGCCGGGGAATACATTGCGTCACTTTCGGAAAATGACCGCAGTCTTCTGGGGGCGGATGAAGATCTCATATACAGGATGTACAGTGAGTTCGCCCTTGCAGACAAGGTCTACAAAAGCATTACGGAGGATGTGAATCCCGAGATCAGCGATGACGAAGCAAGGACCATAACCGTCAAGCAGATAATGATCAAAACCTTTTACAGGGACATATCCGGGAACCGTATTGATTATAATGAAAAGCAGAAAAAGGAGGCCTATGACAGGGCATCCACAATGCTGAAGCGTCTGCGCAACGGTGAGGATTTTGACGCACTGGCAGAACGCTATAACGAGGATTCCCAGGTGGTCTATTCCTTTGACAAGGACAGCAGCCTGCCGGCGGAGTTTGTGGAAACGGCCTTTAACATGGAGACGGACGAGGTGTCGGATATCATCGAGACTCCCTTCGGATATCACGTGATCAAATGCGTGAGCACCTTTGACAGGGAAGAAACGGATGAGAACAAGCAAAAGATACTGGCACAGAAAAAGGAGGAGGTCTTTGGCAAAACCTATGATGAATTTGTCCAGTCCCAGTACTCGGGCTTGAATGATGAACTCTACAATGCCACGACCTATGACAGGTCGGCACTTGAGACGGATGAGAGTTTTTTTGACGTATACAACAGGGTGTTTGCAAAGGAACAGGGATGAGCAGAATGGATTACAGTCGAAGAGGCATACAAAACAAAAGAGCCGAACTGAACGCAAAGATGCCGAAGTTTGCAAACATGTTCGGAGCATTCTTTTATCAGGCCACGCTGATCCTCATCGTGGCAGCGGGACTTGCGGGCTGCTTTGCCGGCGTCGGAGTCTTTCGCGGAGTTCTGGCTTCATCGCCGGATATCTCCACCATAGACGTTCGGCCGACGGGTTATTCATCCACCGTTTATGACAGCCAGGGAAATCAGATCACAAAGCTTGTGGCCACAAATTCAAACAGGATATACCAGACCATCGACAAGATACCCATAGACGTGCAGCATGCCTTTGTTGCCATAGAGGATGAGAGATTCTATGAGCACAACGGTATAGACATCAAGGGTATATTCCGTGCGGCCTATATCGGCATCACAAAGAGAGATTTCTCTCAGGGCGCCAGTACCATTACCCAGCAGCTCATAAAAAACAATGTCTTCACCAACTGGACAACCGAAGTCGGTCTGCACCGTATTATAAGGAAGATACAGGAGCAGTATATCGCGGTGCTCCTTGAGGCTGCGCTCACCGCCCAGGGCGAGGATACGAAATCGGTCATTCTTGAAAACTATCT
>JAFSWJ010000360.1 GCA_017444545.1 Lachnospiraceae bacterium | reverse complement strand
CTTTTCGCCTGCCAGATAATCGCACATCATCGCAGCATCCGAGGGTTTGAGGAAGTTGAGTTCCATCTCACGGAAAAGCCCCTTTCCGTATGTCTGCATCAGCATATCCAGAGTGTCCCTGTTGTCCATTTCATTGATGGTGATGTGTATGCCGTCATTGCTCACCAGTTCGACATTTCCCTTGCAGCCTGAAAGCTTGTCAAAAAATCCTTTTGTGTCTGAAATATTATAAACCTTCATATCCATACCTCCTTTTTTTGTTTAACCGTATCCTTTGGAAACGGGCTGTTTGTTTCTTTCTGACTATATTATGCAGCATGGGACGGGCCGGTACAATACGGTTTCGGGACGTAAAATATAAAAATAATGCAGGGAATAAGGACGAAAAATGCACTTATTATTGTAATAATATAAAAATATAGACATAAATATAAGGATGTGGTATCGTGGTGATATGATATCTACGGAAGGGTTCAAGGTAAACGAAAACAAGATGGAGCTGTTCCCGGAATCTCCGGGAGCATTTCCCTGTATATGCAAGTTTGTGGATCTGAGGGATTATGTGGGGAACAGTGTGCCCTGGCACTGGCATCACAGCTTTGAGATCAACTATTTTTTCAAAGGCTCTTCAGTCAAAATGGCCGCGGACAGGCAGATAGAACTGAGGCAGGGAGAGGCGGCTTTTATCAATTCCAATACGCTGCATTCTGTGCCGCGTCTGCCGGAGGATGAGCTGTGTCAGTATTATACTGTTTTTTTTGATGCGGAGTTCATCTCAGGCGGATACAACAATGTGTTCAGCCAGAAATATATACTCCCCGTCACGGCCTGCAGGGATCTGCAGATACTTCCGATACGGTCCGACTCCTCTGACGGGACCAGGATGCTGGGAGTGCTGCTTGACATCATAGATCTTTTCAGGAACGAGCCCTTTGGCTATGAATTTCTGATCAGGGCAAAGCTTGGGGAGTTCTGGCTGCTGATGTTTTCGATGACAGAGGATATCCGCAGCGCATCCGGAAATGTGAACATAGCCGATGAGACGAGGATCAAGCAGATGATCAATTTCATCGAGGAGAATTTCGGCGAAAGGATATTGCTTGAGGATATAGCGGCAGCTGCCGGCATCAGTGCCAGAGAGTGTTCGAGGTGCTTTGCCAGAACAGTCAGGCTGTCTCCTATTGATTATCTGAACAGGTACAGGGTGAGGATGGCTGCCGGCAGGATCATGGAAACCGGCGATCCCATCGGACTGATCGCACAGGAGTGCGGCTTTGCCTCCGACAGCTACTTCGGCAAGATGTTCAGGAGCATGATGGGCTGTTCGCCCAGGGATTACAGAGGGAAAAAATAAACCGGAGCATAAAAGATGACAAGGGGACTGTCCCCCTGTCATCTTTTTATTTTTTGAAGTGAGTGATGAGTTTTTTTTCAAAGTATGCTAATGGGATCGAGGGTATGATGATCGCAAGTACATATAGGAAGGGATCCTTGATGTAGAATACAGGCCTGTTTCCTGCGTTGATGAAGGCAAAGGCAAACAGCTGGACGAAATACGGGTGGAGCAGATACAGCTCGAGGGTGAAGGTCCCGAGCGTTTTTATTAGCTTGTTGCCTATGTGGATCTTCAGGCCGAGCAGGATCAGGCTTATCACAAATGTGTAGGCGGATATCATCTGGCAGGGGCCCTCGAGGAGCCTGTGGATCATGCCGTTGTACTGCTTGTGAAGGATGAAGGTCAGCATGGGATAATAATTGCCTGCCACAAAAAAGATGAGCGTCAGAAGGATGAAGAGGATCACCTTCAGGGGATAACGGCTTTTCAGCCGCTGAAGCCGTCTTTCGCTGTTTCCGGCAAAGCCCGCGCCCACGGCAAAAAGATGGACTGTATTGTACCACCATGTTCCGGGTGAAAAGAAAAAGCAGAAGATGATGTAGAGGACTACACCCGTCCACAGGAGAGGCATACGGAGTTTTTCGTTTTTCATGACGTGGAAGCTCAGGTAGAACCAGACATACATGTACAGGATGGCGGGGATGAACCATATATAATCATAAACATTTATCCAAAGCGGCGGGGCGACCTTCACGCCTCTTGCCCTTTCCGTGATGAAGAACACGAGCCAGATGAGGACCGTCGGGATGATTATGGGAAGCATCCTTTTTCTGAAGTATCCTTTAAAGAAGCCTTCCTTCCGGGAGGCAGTGCGCATGCCGTAGCCCGAACAGAAAAGAAAGGCCGCGACGCACAGATATCCGGCGTAGACAAAAAGATCCAGCCCGTGGCGGATGTAGTGCGGATCAAGCCAGTCTGCGCAGGTTTTTTGTGATGCGTGATGAAAGATGATCACTATCGAGGCAAATCCCAGAAAAGCCTTTGTGTGCTCAAAGGACAGAACATCCTCGTTCCATTCACCCTTCTTCATT
>JAFSWJ010000359.1 GCA_017444545.1 Lachnospiraceae bacterium | reverse complement strand
GTCAGGCCGGAAACGGAGTGGACTGGGAGGATTATCTGAAGGCTCTGCGTGATGCAGGATTCAACGGAGTCTACAGTTTTGAGACCTTCACTGTCATGAAGGGATTTCCAAAGGAACTATGGCCTGCTGCTCTGAAGACGGTCTATGAGGTGGGAAGGTATTTTTCTTCGTACTCTTCCATGGGGATCGGTCTGCTGTAGTAATAGCCCTGTACCAGTTCGCAGCCGAGCTCCCTGAGGCGCTCGATCTGGCTCTTTTCCTCGGCACCTTCTGCCAGGCAGACAAAGCCGAGTTCTTTTGCCAGGGTTATGATATGTCTTACAACGATGGTGTCCTGTTTCCGCTCCTCGCCCATTCCTATCTTGTCGACAAAGCTTTTGTCTATCTTCAACGTGTCAAGAGGCATTTCCGTCAGCAGTGAAAACGACGAATAGCCTGTCCCGAAATCATCCATGGAAACCTTGAAGCCCCTGTCACGAAGCTCGTGCAGGACATGGAGCATCCTGTCTTTATTATCATAGGTCGCGCTCTCCGTGAGCTCGAAATCGATGAGGCTGTGATCGACCTTGTAGGAATCGACGATATAGGTCAGATGTCCTATGATGTCGGGATCGTAGAGCTGGTTTCTCGAAAGATTCACCGATATGGGATAGAGGGGTTTCCCCTCCTCCTTCCACCTTGCAAGAGATTCACAGACCTTTTTCAGAACGATGTCGTCCACCTTTGCGATGGAGCCGTCGGTCTCGAAAAATGGAATGAACCTGTAGGGCGAAAGGAGCTCCTTTTTCTTGTAGTTCCAGCGGACCAGCGCTTCGGAGCCTCTGATCTTTTCGGTATAGATATCAAATTTCGGCTGCAGGTAGACCACGAATTCATCATTCATGACAGCAGTGTCAAGGTAGGCCTTGATGTAGTTGCTCCACATGATGTCATCGTGCATTCTGTCTGTATAAAAAACGATGTCGGTTTTGCTGCGGTTCGTTCCCATGTTCTGCGCAAGCTTTGCCGCATCGGCGACACGGTTTCCGGAGAGCATGGATCTCTTCATGGGCACAACGCCGCATCTGTAATAGATTTTGTAGTTCGGATCCTCATCAAGTGTTGAAACACTGTCAAACAGATCGGAGAGTTTCGCCCGAAGCTCTTCTTCAGGCAGATCGTGAAGCATTACGGCGAAGTTATCGTTGTGGCAGCGGGCACTGGTATAGACAAAATCAGCTCTGTTCAGGGCTTTCACGACTCTTTTGAGGACGTTGTTTGCGGTAATGTGGCCGTAGACTTCGTTCAGAACCTTGAAGGCCTTCACGTCAAAATGTGCGAAAGCATAGTCCTGGATCCCCCTGTCCTGAGGCATTTCAAGAAACGGTTCCAGATGGTTCCAGCTGTAATGTCTGGTGATGGGATCATAGTAGGCCATATTGAACAGGAATTTCTTGTCAAAGATCGTCGGGTCGTCATGGATCACCTCGCGCGCGATATCTTTTGTTATCTCACACTCATAGAGGATCCTGATCTTTTTGCCCTGCTCACTTGAAAAGATACCGACCACATCAGGCTCCGGCTTGATGGAAAGACTGCTGTAGAGCCGTTTTGCGTCATTGTCGGATGCGATCTTTTCGATCAGTTCCCTCATATATGAAAAGGTGATCTTTCCGTCGTTTTCGATCTCGACAGTATAGAAAAAAGCCTCCGGAAGCTTGACGGATTTCATATCCTGAGGATAATCAACCCTCTCGTCCCTGGCTCTGAACTCTATACCGATGACGGGTGTGTTCAGCTTGTTTATGAAAAAAACACCGGGAAAATCATAGGTCCCGAAATAGTCAGAGTATTTATCAGCCTTGCTTTCGATCTCTCCGTTGCAGAAATCAGCTATCTGATCTCCGCCGATCTCTTCATAATAAAGAAGTCTGTCGGCCTTGTAGACCTGGTTCAGTTTGTTTACGAACATATTAGATCTCCTTGCTTTGGTTTATTTCCTTCCAACGTCCGGCATATTCTTTGATGTTGTCCTCAGTAAGTGTTGTAAAGAGCATGTCCAGGTTGTCTCGCATCACCGGATAGGTGTTCAGATACGGGTTGTGCCTGATGTCGGGAAAGTATGTCCTCATGGTTTCTGCCATGCTGTTCAGCACACTCAGATCGAGGGGCCTGTCTATGGCAAAAAGATTTGACACAGACTGATAATAATAACAATCGGCGATCCTGGCCTCAATCTCATCATGATATTTTTCAAGCAGGCCTCTCTTTTCAAGATCAAGCAGCAATTCGTACTGTACCTTTACATTATCATACATATGCTCTTCATCATAGAAGAGATTTCTGCAGGTGCCCTTCGGGTTCTGATAATAATTGTAGAGATATTCGTTTAACATCGAAAACTTTCTGATGTAAAAATACAGCGGAAAGGTGAGCAGAGGCTCCTCCAAAAGGACTCCTTCGGCAAACCTCAGGCTGTTGTCCGTGATGATGCTCCTTTTGTACAGCTTGTTCCAGCAGCCGTAAACCACGGCGTCGCTCATTACAAACATCCTGCGTTTAGCATCGTCAGTGATGGTTACCTTCAGGTCCTTTTTCCCGCTTTTTGTGTCATAGTTTATTTCTCCGGTCTCATGGGTGTCGGTGCTGAGAAACTGTACCACATCCGCATCATCCTCCCTTGCCTTTTTCAAAAGCTTTTCCACTGCCTTTGGATGGAGGGTGTCATCCGCGTCAAGGAAAAGGATGTAGTCTGCGGTGGCATATTGCAAAGCAATGTTTCTGGCAGCACCCTGCCGCACATTTTTTTCAAGAGGGATCAGCATGACAGATTCGGGATACCGGCTTTCGATCTCCTGCAACTTTGTCAGAGTGTCATCCGTCGAGCAGTCATTCACCAGGATGATCTCGAGCGCATCAAGCCCCACTGACTGGAGGGCAAGCTTTTCAATATATGTTTCAAGACAGTCCGCTGCGTTGTAGCAGGGAGTGATCACGGAAACCTTCTTCATATATATACCTTTAATAAATGAGTTTGTAGATGTCGATCATGTCTTTATTATCCTCATACCAGGCATAGAGGTCTGCAACCGCATCCTCGTGAGAGGTGTAGGAAAAGTCTTCACCGATCTCCGAAAGGAGCCGCTCGCTGCTTGCAGTGTATTCCTTTGCCAGCCCCTCTTTGCATACATACAGGCCGGTGTCTTTTCCGGAAACCTTTTTTACGATATCGCAGAGGGTGATGAGGTCTATGGGCTTTCCGTTTGCCATGTTGTAGGAATGATATCTGAGTTCCTTGTGCATCAGGATATCAAGGATGCGAAGGAAATCATCTATGTAAAGGTATTCGAAATAAACGTTCTGCCGGATGGAGAGCGGCAGTCCGACTATGGTCTTGCAGCAGATGTTTGAGATGAACTTCGTCGGATAGTATTCGTATTTGCCGAAAAGCCCCCACACACGAAGGTTGTAAATGTTTTCGGAATGCTCGATGATCTCGTTGATGGTATATTTCATTAGGCCGTAGGGCGACACCGGGACGGACTCATGCACATCCTCCTCACGCGCCAGATGGATGTCGCGCCTTTTGTCGAACTCGGCGCCGGATCCCGTGAAAAACATCCTTCCATAATAAGAACTGTTCTTTGCAAAGTTGTGAAAGATGCGGAGGTTGTACTCCAGCTCCTTTGAGGCATCGCGGTCATTGTCGGGAGCCTTTGCGTATACGGCAAAGTTCAGAACAAGATCAAAACGGTGTTCCTTCAGATACGCCGTGACCTTTTCCTCGTCTATGCAGTCAAGCTCGCTGCTTGCGGGAGCAAAGATCTCGTACTCCTGCTTTTCCCTGTTCTTTTCCTCCAGATATTCCTTTACGTTTCTTCCGATGAACCCGCGTCCGCCGATGATCAGTATTTTCATAATGATAACCTCGAATCATTCATTATAAAGACTTATTCATGCAGTTTTGAGGCGTGATTTTCCAGATCGTGAAATAAACCCTCAATATAAACCGACCTGCCTTCGACCCGAAATACAAGTTTATAATTCATATCATGAATCAGAGCTTCCTTAAATCCCCGGCTTCTTAAAAAAGAATCCATACTGTCGGGAAACTGGTCAGGATTATCTTCCAGACGGGTGTATATCTCATCTATCCCATCCAACAGGTGCTGTGCAGCCGGAGGATTTTTCAACTTGTTTATAATGTAGTATATACGTGAGTCTATTAATTCATCAGCATGATCGGTAATAATGAGCTTATAAGCCATATTTCTCCCTCACAGCCGAAAGAGCTTTTTTTGCATCTCTGACTTTGCCTTCTTTAATCTGCTTTTCAGAAATATCAATGTCGCTGTACATATTCCATTTTTTTTGTGTGGCTTCAAATAATTCTATACTCATGAGAACCATGTCTCCATATCCGTTTTTTGTAATAAAAATAGGCTCGTCAGCCTCGTGACATTTTTCTGATATCAGTGAAGTATCCTTCAAGGCTTTGATTGGCATGATCTGTGGCATACGATCGCCTCCTTTCGCTTGTGGTATTATGATACCATAATTATCCCATGTATTCAAGAGACAGCATCAGACTAAACAAGGGGGGACGGTTCTTCTGTTTTGGATTTGGAGTGGCATCAAGGGGGACGGTTCTTCTGTTTTGGTACTTCACGAAACAGAAGAACTGTCCCCCCCTAAGGCCTGAATAAAAAAAGCTTGAAATTTTTTT
>JAFSWJ010000358.1 GCA_017444545.1 Lachnospiraceae bacterium | reverse complement strand
TTGCAAGATTTGCCAGAAGGATACCGTACAGAAGCCTCTTTTCTCTTTTAAACCGAACTCTCCTGTACCACAGGCACCAGCCCGTCAGCGCGGCAAAGAACACCACCGCCGTATAGACATTATGAAAGGATCTCTCAAAGCAGTCATTGGCGTAAAAGCAGGTCCAGTTCTTCATCCTGATGAAGCCGTCCACCCAGGGCATCGAGATCATTATCCAGTCGATCAGGCCGTAGATGCAGATCAGGGTCATGACGACCGTCCGTACCCGCTTTTTTATCCCTGCCCTCTCAAGAGCAAGCCCCGTTTCTATTATGGGATAAACCGTCACTCCGAGAAGCCCGAGGCGGCGCAGATGCGCACACATGGCAAAATCCGCGCAAACACCGATGAGACCGTAGCCGACCTGCCACAGTCCCGCGGAAAGCCCCAAAAGGAGCATGGTTATGCGAAATGATCCGGCGTTCTTTTCGACCCTGCAAAACCTGATGCCGTAAACCGCCGAGATGCATCCTATGATAATAAGAACAATGCTCAGAAACCAGCCCATCGCACTTACCTTTCAAGATTTTTGTCGAGTGCTATGCTGACACGCTCCCGCAGGTAGACCGGATTGACCGGCTTTAATATGTAATCCACGGCGCCCGCTTTTTTGCATCTGATGACCGTATCCCTGTCGGCTACTGCGGTGAGAAAGACTATCTTGGTATCATTTCCGATCATCCCCCGAAGTTTTTCAACTGCCGTCACCCCGTCAAGCATCGGCATCTCAATATCCATGATGATGAGGTCGGGAGCACCCTTTGCCTTGATATAATTGAGGCAGGCAACCGCGCTTTCAAGAGTCGTGATCTCATAGTCTCCGAAAAGTGCCGACTGCGTCTGTCCTCTTGATATGCTGCTGTCATCGACCACGACGATCCTCTTTTTCCTGTTGTCATCGGATCTGTCTTCATTGAGCACCTCCACATCCTTTGACTCCTGGACCAGCAGTCCCGATGATGTAATAAAAACGGATGAATATCCCTCGTTTTTTGAAAGATCCACCTCCCTGCCGTCGGGAAAGATCCTGATGACGGGACGGGCGGCATTTTTGGTATGTGCAGCGACGACTCCTCTTTCTCCGTTTGAAAGTATGACATCCATTCCCGGCGGATAGGCGGGAATAACTTCAAGCATCGTCTCTACCACCTTCCGGTCAAACAGGATACCCTGGCCTCCGATGATGTATTCAAGCGCATCCACCGGTGCGTAGGGCTCCTTGTATGCCCGTCTGCTGGTCAGTGCATCGTAGACGTCGACCGCATGTATTATCTTTGCTGCAAGGGGGATCTCGTCTCCCTCCTTTCCGTTCGGATAGCCGGAGCCGTTCTCGTTTTCATGGTGGCAGATGACTGCCTGTCTGACATTTGAAGAAATGAGGTTATTATCATAAAGCATGTCGTACGAATACTGCGGATGCCTCCTGATCTCCTCAAACTCATCATCATTCAGCCTGCCCTTTTTGTTTATGATCGCGGGATCAATCTTTGTCTTGCCCAGGTCATGACAGAGGGCTGCCACTGCCGTCTCCTGTATCTTTTCCTCGGGAAGCTCCATTTTTGCCGCAACGGCAAGGGCATATACCGCAACGTTAACGCTGTGATGATAGGTATAATCATCAAACGAGCGCAGATCCAGCATGTCAACGCTGATCCTGTCAAGCTCCGAGATATCCTCCACCATATCCCTGGCGACATCGATGATCCTGCCCACATCGGCATCCTCGACGGCAGCTATACCTTCCTCAAACGTCTTTTCGCTGATGGTCTCGCCTATAATGATATCTGCGGAAATGCTGTCCGTGATATAGGCTCCCAGATAACCGTTCGTCTTCAGCCGGGCTATGTTCGTATCCGTAAGCACCACGCCCTTTTGCAGCATGCTCACCACATTTCTGTTTATGATCTTGCGGGCCAGGATCATCCCCGGTTCAAGATTGTCAACCGCTACAAATCTCATGATAACTCCTTTAATAACCCCTTAATCTTTTCACAACACTCTGCAACCTTTTCAGACTCAAGATCCCTGACAGCCTCCCCGAGTTTTCCGAGCCATTCCCGGAAGCTGTCCGGAACATCCGTTGACTGTACCTTTTCATTTAATCTCTGAAGATCCGTCACATCAAAGGCATCCATGGCCTTTCCGATACCGTCGATGTCCCTTTCAAACTCCGCAGCATCAAAGCTTTTCTTTCCCTCAGCCTCCCCGGTGATGACCTTCAGCTCATCGGCAAGCTTCAGATATGCATTCACAAAGTGCTCCGTATCCCCGGCAACCTTGTGCCCGTCCTTTTCCTTTCCCGCAGTCTCAAGGGCAAAGGCTTCATCAAAAAGGTCCGATCCGATAGAGCGCACCGAAGCCTTCAGGGCATGGGCCTGTATCCTGAAGAGATCAAAGTTTTCATCCGACGGATCCTTCATTACCGCATCCCGGTACGAAAGCAGCCGATCCGTCTCCCTTGCCGCGCCTGAAACCATTTCCTTCAGCACTCTTTGCAGATCCTCCTTTGAAGGCAGGTATCTGTGGGCCGTCGCCCAATCGATCCCCGCTATCGCAGGCATATCATAATCAAAACTCATCTCTTCCTCCTTATCTGGGACAGGGGACGTATCTCTGTCCCACTTTTATGTCAACCTTCGTATCAGAGGGACGGTTCTCTGTGTTACAGGGGACGGTTCTCTGTAACGCCTGTGTTTATCAGCGTTTCACGGTTTTTATCCGACATTTTGTAACAGAGAACCGTCCCTGTGATACTGTGATACAGCCCTGTTTTACACGCCAAGTATCATTGAAACAGCGGGTATGGTGGCCACGGACATGATAGTAGAAAGTGCCACACCTCTTGATGCAAGTTCATAATCCCCTCCGTACTCCCTTGAAAGCATGGTCATCATGGCACCCACCGGGCAGGCCAGCATTACCATTGTCACTCCAAGAAGCTTCGGATCATTTACTCCGACAAGCCTTGCGATCAGCACTCCGGCCACCGGAAGCAGCAGCTGCCTGATCCCACAATACACAAACAGCCTCACATCGCCGAAGAGTTCTTTGAAATTCATATTCACTACCGAAGCCCCGATCACCATCATCGAAAGCGGAGCCGTCAGGTTCGCAAGATACTTTGTCACGGTCTCCAGAAATCCCGGCACCGGGATCCGGGAAAGATACAGTGCCAGCGTCACCGCGCATGAAACCACACCGGCATTTATTATCTTTGAAAGGACCGCCCCGTTCTTTTTTCCGCTTCCTGCCCCCAGCGCGCTTACTCCCCAGGTGTACACCAGCACGTTGTACGGTATCTGGAAAAACGAAGCATACAGCAGCGCGTTTGCCCCGTAAGCCGCGGATATGATCGGAAACCCGATGAATCCGATGTTCGAAAACACCGTCATCGCGCGATAGGTCCCCCTGTTTTTTTCATCGGGTCTTATTATTGATGTAACTGCAAATGAAGCAATGATGAGGAATAAAAACGAACCGGCACTGAGCAGAGCCGCAGTTGCAAGTTCCCTGCCCTCAAGTACCTCCACGGGATTGATGCCCGCCGAGATAATAAGTGCAGGGTTTGCGACATTTATCACAAGTCTTGAGATCCCTCCGCAGTCCGACTCGGAGATGATGTTACGTTTTCGGGCGAAGTAGCCTGCGATCATAATCAGAAATAATATGACCATCTGGTTCAAAAGGATCATTGATTGTACCTCACGATATTTCCCTCATTCAGAGTGAAGTCGTAATAATTCAGGTCCTCACGCTGCTTCCAGCCTATCTCCTTCCAGAATGCATTTCCCACATCGTTTTTTGTGAAAGCGATGAGGGCAACCTTGTTGATGCCTTCGCTGTTGAGCTTTTCCATACAGCTGACGGCCATGGCCTTGCCAATACCGCGCCTCCTGTATCCGTTCTTCACACACACATGATAAAAGGTCGCACGCCTCCCGTCATGACCGCAGAGTATCGCGCCGACAATCCTGTCATCCTCTATGGCAACAACAGACAGCCCGGGATTTCTTTCAAGGAACCTTTTCACTCCGTCGTACGAATCATCAATGCTCCTCATGGCAAAGCCCTTGATCGAAAGCCAAAGTTCCTTCACCTCATCGTAGTCTTTTATTGTCATTTCCCTGATCTTCATCCCGTCACCATCTTTCCTACTATTTTGACACTTCATATTACATTTATTTGAAGAAACAGTCAATGCGGTATGCGGGACAGGGGACGTTTCTCTGTCCCAGTTTTATGTCATCCATTCAACTCCAAAATTTGCTTAGACTGCGGAGATCACACTGTTTACATATATTCGGGACAGAGAAAGGTCCCCTGTCCCACCCTGTCCCACCTCCCCCTGTCCCGACATCAGATGAAAATTTGTTGACAACAGGATCATCAGGGTGTATATTGAATTCATATTCATTGAATATTAGTTCAATGAATTCAGGCCGGCAATATACCATCAGGTAAGCCAGCCTGAACATGCCTCTTCATTTCACAGACAGGAGCAAAAAACCGGATGACGAGAAAAGAACAAAAAGAAATGCGGCAGCAGCAGATATTATTCAAGGCAATGGAACTCTTTGTGACAAAAGGCTTTGCCGAGACAAAGATCTCCGATATCGCCGAGGCGCTGGGCATCAGCGTCGGTCTGCTCTTTCATTATTATGAATCAAAGGAAGCACTGTATCTGGAGCTTGTAAAAATGGGGGTTCAGGGCACAAAAAAATCTGAAAATTCCCCGGTTGATGATCCGTTGGAATACTTTGAATCCATACTCAAAGGACTGTTTTCAGCCGCAAAAGATCAGCCTTGGATATGTCAGATGTTCGTTCTCATGGCCCAGGCCCAGCGTCCCGGAACGCCTGAGGATATCAGGACTCTGGCGCTTTCAGTCGATCAGATCAGATTCTCGGAGGTTCTTATTATGCGGGGACAAAACGCAGGCGTGATCAGAAACGGCGACCCGAAGGCTCTTTCAACCGCGTTCTGGTGTGCCGTTCAGGGGATCATGGAATACCACGCTGCATTTCCGGAAACTCCCCTTCCCTTCACCGGATGGATCCTCGACATCCTGAAAAAACCTCAGGCAGGAACACAGATGGACACTGCGCCGAATCCACCAGGATCTGCAGATGCAAAACAGGCATAGCGGCAGCATTCCCGCTTATCAGCAGTCAGCACAAAATTGAAAAAAGCTCGTAACCCATAACCATCATAATAAAAAAGGAGACAGATATGAAAAAAAAGATCGTGATAATCGGCGGTGGCATCGGAGGCCTTTCAGCAGGGATCTATGCGCAAAAGGCCGGATTTGAAGCACAGATATATGAAAAAAACGATGTGGCTGGCGGCGAATGCATGGGCTGGAACAGAAACGGCTGCCACATCGACAACTGCATACACTGGCTCACCGGAACAAAACAGGGCACCTCACTGTGGGAGGTATGGAAGACCGTCGGCGCCATCGACGAAAACACTGCCTATGCA
>JAFSWJ010000041.1 GCA_017444545.1 Lachnospiraceae bacterium | reverse complement strand
TACTGTCAGTGATTATCCTGGCAAGCCCCAGAGCCACAGAATCCTGTGAATCCAGAGCCTTGTTCACCTTGAGGTTGGTCCCCTTGACTATATGCTCGTCAAGATGTGCCAGCTGGGCGGAACCGCCCGTCAGATAGATGCCGTGCCTGTAGATGTCCGCTCCAAGCTCCGGCGGTGTCCTCTCAAGTATCACCTTGATATTGTCTACTATGGTGGTGGATGCTTCCCTCAGTGCCACATCGATGAGATCGGTGGGAATGGCTCTTTCAACGGGAAGTCCTGTTACTATATCCCTTCCGTATACGATGGAATCCTCCTCATCCTCTTCAAGCTCGGTGAGTGAGACCTTTACCATCTCCGCGGTCTTTTCTCCGATCAGAAGTCCGAATTCCCTCCTGATAACGGTCCTTATCGTCTCGTCAAATTTCCTGCCGCCGGTCTTTAAAAGCTTCGAGAGTACGATGCCGCCCAGAGAAAGCACCGAGATCTCGGTGGTCTCGTAGCCCACATCCACGATGAGGATACCCTGCGAATTTTTCACATCTATATCAAGACCCAGTCCGTCGGCTATGGATTTTTCCACTATGAGGATCTTTTTTGCCTTTACGTTTGCGTCCTTGATCAGATCAAAAAACGCTCTCTTTTCAACCTCGGTGATATCCGTGGGAACAGCCACATAGAAATCGGCCCCGCCGTATCTTGAGCCGGTGATCTCGGTGATAAAATTTTTGAGCACCGCCTGCATATTGTTGATATCGGCAATGACTCCGTTGTTTAAGGGATGCGATACCCTGATGTTTGCCGGTGATTTTTCGAACATCTCAAAGGCAGCATCACCGTAAGCGATGATGTTTGACCTTTTCATGACGGCGACCATGTTCTTTTCACTCAGGATCGTATCGTCAACATTGTTGTATATTTTGATATTTCCGGTACCCAGATCGATACCGAAGCTGAAATTGTTCAATTACAGGATCCCCTTTTCCGAAAAACTCAGGTACTCACCATCCCCTATGATGATCGAATCAAGCATGGCAATGCCCATCAAAGCACAGGCTCTTTTCAGACACCCGGAAACTTCCATGTCTTTTTTGCTTGCGGACGGATCACCGCTGGGATGATTGTGAATGAGAATGAGTTTTGACGCATCTTTGGCAAGAGCCTTTTTGACGATCTCACGGACCGAGACGAGCGACATATCGACGGTGCCCTCCGTCATTTTGATATCGCCTATCAGATATTGGGCGGCATCCAGAAGCATGATATAAACATGTTCCCTGGCAAGATACCTGAGTTCCTCCATATAGTATCCCGCCGCCTCGGATGAAGTTCTTATCTTTGTCCTTGAGCGGAAATGCGACTGTCTCCATATCCTTTTTGACAATTCGCACACGCATAAAAGCTCTGTTGCCTTGACCCTGCCTATACCCTTGATGCTCATCAGATCCTCTGCCGAAAGCTTCATCAGATGACCGATATTGTCCTTTGGACAAAGCTTCAAAACATCGGCTGAAAGATCCGCCACCCCTCTTTCCTTTGTTCCGGTCCGCAAAAGTACTGCCAGAAGCTCGCTGTCTGTCAGGTATTCGGGTCCGAATCTTTCGCATTTCTCGTAGGGTCTTTCGTTGACAGGTGTCTGACTGATCAGATTATATGTCATATCTGCTCCTTTCTTCTGTCGAAAAAAAGAGCAACCATTCTCTCAAATCTCCAAAAGATATCCTATCATTTCAGGGCACTTCGGTCAATGATTTTGTCATCAGCCAGACTCTGAAGCGTTTTCATGATGCCTGCGACGGCATGAAAGGAGGTCAGTCCGCCCTGAAAATAAACATTATACGGGCTTTTCAGAGGGGCATCCGCAGAAAGCTCTATGGAGGATCCGGAGATGAAATCCCCTGCCGCCATGACCACCTCGCAGTCATACCCCGGCATATCCGAGGGTGTGGGGGTTACAAAGCTGTCTATGGCAGACGCACTCTGGATACCTTTGCAAAATGAAAGCAGGGCTTCTTTTGAACGAAGGGTCACCGCCTGTATGATGTCCGTCCTTTTTTCATCGGATGACGGATATACATCAAATCCAAGCTTTTCATAAAGGGCAGCGGCAAAGACGGCACCCTTGAGGGCTGAGGCGGTAACGGAAGGCGCCATGAAAAAGCCCTGGTAAAAAGACGGCAGCATGCCCAGGGATGCCCCCACCTCTTTTCCAAGTCCGGGAGATGTGAGCCTTGCTGCCGCATTTTCAACACACTCTTCCTTTCCTGCTATATAGCCTCCCACGGCGGAAAGACCTCCGCCGGGATTTTTGATGAGGGAACCTGCCATCATATCCGCTCCCGCCTCTGCAGGTTCCATCCTTTCGACAAATTCCCCGTAGCAGTTGTCAACAAAAACGATCACATCATCCTTTATGCTCTTTGCAAGCGCTGCAGCCTTTCCGATCTCTTCTACGGAAAGTGACCGTCTGGTGTCGTAGCCCTTTGAACGCTGGATGGCTACGATCTTTGTCCTGTCATTGATCTTTTGCCTGACGCTTTCCTCGTCTATGTATCCGCCCTCCTTCAGGTCCGCCTGCGCATAGGTGATGCCATATTCCGCAAAGGAACCCTTTGATCCTCTCATCCCTATCACGGATTCAAGCGTATCGTAGGGTTTGCCCGAAATATAGAGCAGTTCGTCCCCGGGACGCAGGTTTGAAAAAAGAGCCAGGGTTATGGCATGGGTCCCGCAGGTGATCTGGGGACGGACCAGAGCATCCTCACATCCGAAAACATCGGCATATACTCTTTCAAGCCTGTCCCTGCCCAGGTCGTCATAGCCGTATCCCGTGCTGCCTTTCAGGTCTGCCTCGCCGACCCTGTTTTCCTGCATGGCACGAAGGACCTTCAGCTGATTGTATTCCGCCGTTTCGTCTATAGCCTCAAACCTGTCCTTTAAACCGTCAAGGATCCTTTTGCAATACTCATATACATCCCTTCCGATCCCGAGTTTTTCATACATTTCCTGCAGCCTGTACATATCATTTTCCTGCCTGTCAAAGATACTCAGACATTTTGCCAAGTATCTCCT
>JAFSWJ010000357.1 GCA_017444545.1 Lachnospiraceae bacterium | reverse complement strand
GTATCTGTTTTTATCTATTTCGGTTATATATTTTAATATCTCATTTGTCAGAACCACTTTAATCATCTTAATTCACCCCGATGATATTATAGCAGAACGTCCTTGAAAATCCCATTAAATTTTCACTATTTTTTCACTATTTTCCATTATCATTAGTCAATAAAACGAAAAAAAGACACTCTCTCCGGAATTCTCTGTTTTCCGAAAATAGCGTCTTCTATATCCTCAATATTAAGTTCATGATATTCTGACATCAAAAAATGGAAAAAATTGATGTCAAATTGATGTCAAACCAACATCTTTAAGCTCTTAAGCCCAGTGTTTATGCGGCTTCCAGCTTGCCGGCCCCCACTCGCTCCCGGCGCTCGTATACGGGGGCGTAAAACGTCCACCGGACGTTTTACCCTATCAACCAGTCGTACATCTCCTGGTATTTATTAGCCGAAACCTTCCAGGAGAAGTCAGCGGCCATGGCGCGGTCGACTATCCTGTTCCATTCACGGCGCCTGTCATAATAAATACGTTCCGCGTATCTGATGGCGCCAAGCATCTCGTGGGCGTTGTAGTTTACAAAGGAAAAGCCCGTGCCGGTGCCTTCGTATTCATTATAGGGTTCCACGGTATCCTTGAGTCCGCCCGTCTCCCTGACGATGGGAACCGTGCCGTAGCGCAGGGCCATGAGCTGCGACAGCCCGCAGGGCTCGAAGAGGGATGGCATCAGGAAGGCATCGCAGGAAGCATAGATCCTGTGCGAAAGCTCCTCGGAATAATAGATGTTTGCCGATACCCTGTCGCCGTATTTCCAGTCAAAATACCTGAAGGAATTCTCGTACTGCTCCTCGCCGGTACCCAGGATCACTATCTCCACATTGTCGTTGCAGAGCTCATCCATCACATAGTTTACAAGGTCGAAGCCTTTCTGTCCCGTCAGACGGCTGACCATGCCTATCATGAACTTCTTTTCGTCTTTTATCAGTCCCAGCTGCTCCTGGAGAGCCAGCTTGTTCTTTACCTTTTCCTTGCGGTAGTTTTTGAGATTGTATCTGAACTCGATATGCTTGTCCTTTGCAGGATCATAGTCGGTATAATCAATACCGTTCACGATGCCCCGCAGGTCATGCTCCCTCGAGCGCAGCAGCCCGTCCAGACCCTCCCCGTAAAAGGGCATCTTGATCTCCTCCGCATAGGTGTCGGAAACCGTGGTGATGGCATCGGCAAAGACGATGCCGCCCTTGAGCATGTTTGCATCCTTGTAGGCCTCCAGCTTGTCGGGAGTGAAATAATAATCCGGCAGTCCCGAAAGCGCCTTCACCGTCTTCACATCCCAGGTGCCCTGGAACTTCAGATTGTGGATGGTAAGTACAGACTTGATGTCACGGAAAAACTCTCCGCCCCTGAAGGAATCCTTCAGATACACGGGGATGAGTCCCGTCTGCCAGTCATGGCAGTGGATGATATCCGGCTTGAAGCCTATGATGGGCAGGGCGGAAAGTGCCGCCTTGTCAAAGTAGATGAATTTTTCCAGATCGTAGCGCAGATCTCCGTAGGGCGCATCTCCCGCAAAGTAGTGCTCATTATCAATGAAATAATACTGAATGCCGTTCACCTTTGCCTGAAGGATACCCACATATTCCTTTCTCCCGGCAAAGTCCATATAGAAACTGTCCACATACTTCATCATGTCCTTTTTGTCCTGGTACATGCACATATACTTGGGCATGAGTACCCTGACGTCAAAGTACTTTTTGTCAAAGCATTCGGGAAGCGATCCGACGACATCCGCCAGTCCTCCCGTTTTGATGAAAGGAACTCCTTCTGATGCTATGAACAGTATGTTTTTCATTTATTACCTCCCAGAGCCGTCTTTTTCAGGGTGTATGAATACGTTGTTATTATCGCATTTTAAGGGCGGTTTTGCAAGGAAAGATAGCGGGGACAGGGAACAAGGGGGACGGTTCTCTGTTTTGGTATTTCACGAAACAGAGAACCGTCCCCTTGATTTATCAATCAGAGAACCGTCCCCTGATTGGTTTTGGTTTTTGCGGCTTTGGCGGCACTTCTGTGCCTGTCTTTTGTTCCCTCTTTTTCGGCTTTGTGGAACTCTTCCCGGTAGAGCTCGGACAGCTTCTTTACCTTTACGCTGTCTTTCCGGATGATCTCCCGGTTCTGAGGGTCGTTTATGGTGACGGCTCCGGTCTTCAAAAAGAAATCCATCATTCCCTTTGCTCCGGCGATACGGGCAAGTCCCGCTGCCTGGGACTTTTCAGTGATCTCACCGTTACCCTCCTTTTTAACATAGTTGTTGACGGCACTGATACAATCTTCCATTATCAGGCCCGTCTTCCTGATCTGAGCCCGAAGCTTTTCTGTTTCTTCATCAGTCAGCTCCCTGCCCGAAAGCTCGTCCGTCATTTTGATGAGTCTGTCCCTCTCCTTTGTGAAGCTTTCAAGGGCATCCCTGGCATCATTGTATTCGGAGGAATTCCAGTTAAAGAGCCTGTAGTTCTTTTTGGTATCAAACATATCCTTCATCATGTCAAAGGATTCCGGAGCATCGAGCAGACCTTTAAGCCTGCCGGAATAATACTTATCCTCCATTTTTTGGCTCTCCACGGATTCAAGCAGTTCATAAGCATTTTGACGGAGTTTGGGAATGTACTCAGCCTTTATTGCATTTCCCTTTTTGCTTATCCTGTATTCATTCAGCTGAAGGTTTGATATATTGCCGAGAAGAGCCTTCATGAACTCTCCCGTGCTCTTCCACTGAAACTCGGGATCGATGTGATTGTTGACAACATCCAGACTGTCCATCTTGTTTTTTGCCTCTGCTGCAAGTGCGGTTGAAAACTCCTTTCCCAGTCCGTATCTTTTTTCTATGATGTCAGCCATCTTTGTGACGCATTCTTCCCTGTCCCCCTTGTATGCTGCAAAAAGCTTCTTTACGGTATCATGCGACGATGAGGACTGGGCTTCAAAAAATGACTCTATCTCCTGTCTTCCATGCTTTATATTCTCTGCCCGAGTCTTTAAGAGAGGCTCTTTTTTCAGGTAATCTTCATGCTTTTCGTAATCGATCAGTCCGATGGTATCAAGCAGACTTTCCCTGACCTGTTCATCCTCATACCAGCTTAGATCAAGCGCTGCATTTTCCATGAAATTCACGATAACCGCTGCTGTGGATGATGTATATGATCCGGCATCGATCATGCTTTTTCCTGCACTTTTGAGACTGAGGAGACGCTCGATCGTACCCATTCTTTGTACGATCTCGGAAAGTTCATCGTTATGCTTGAATTTTTCCGAATCATTGACAACTTTGTTTATCTCACCCCTCATCAAGATCACGGAGTTGATATAGTCATCATTAATGATCAGATCCGGATAATCTTTTGACAATTCATCAAAAAGTAAATTGTTCAGGGAACGGATCCTGTCCTTTGAGATATCATCGGGACCGACCATTCCGATCTCATTGATCCCGCCCAGTTCTTCGGGTGTGGCTTTTCTTCTCATGCTCTCTCTTGTAAGTATGAGCAGATCCTCCATATCGATCCCGAATCTGGCAACGGAGTCTTTAGTCATGCTTATATTGCGGATCAGCGTTTCAGCCCGAAGCACGTCCCTCTTGCACATTGCATCACTGTTTCCGGAAGCTTTTATTTCCCTGTAGGCAGAAAGACGCCAGTCAGCTATTGCATCTGCTATCTCCTGCAGGGTTTCCTTTCTGTCCTGCGCAGGCTCTCCGTTCTCATCAAGAAACAGCTTGTTTATCAGGACATTTGTCAGCTCTGTGCCGCATCCTGCCCTGTCGATCCCATGATCGGTAGCTCCGCTGATGTCAGCCAAAAGGGCGATCTTTGAGCGTTTGTCCTGCATGGCGTTGAATCTGCCTACGATCTCATCCATGGCATAATCAGCCATGACTACGTGCTTGTCATTATCAACCATGACATTGCTGTCTTCAGGCTTCGGCATTTTTTCAAATTTCTTTTCTTTTTCCAGAAGCTCCTTTTCTCTGTCTACAGACCTCACATCCATCGGGAAAAACAGTTCGCTTGCAGGTAAGCTTAATTCTTCTTCACTGAATTCTTTATTCCGTTTAGCATCAGTAAGACCGGATAACGCCTTTTCGGCCAGTTCTTTCAGGTTTTGTGCCCACCTGAGCTGTTCCTCGCGGTTGACATCTCCGGACGGATAGCTTATATAAGCCTCAGCCTTTGAAATGAGATCGCGATAAGCGGTTTCCAGATTTTTCAGCATTGGCTCGGCATCCAGCATCCAAAACGCATCCGTAAGCTTCCTGAAGGTGCCCGACAGAGGTCTGTTCTTCAGGATCCCTTCCTGCTCAAAGCGCATGATATCGGTCCTTGCATTCTTGGTCACAGCCTGCATTGACATGATGAGTTTTTTGTTTCGTTCTGTGATCTCCTGTGATGTTTTTTCCAGATTAACGTCCATACCTTTCCTCCATAGATCAGTTTTTGTGAATGTCTTATATCTTATTATACAGATGATGCGGGATAATGCGCCCGGAATTTACAAATGCGGAAAGGTGGGACACAGATACGTCCCCTGTCCCACTTAGACCTTCACTTTTCCGGCAAGGACATTTTTGTAGTCCTTCAGGTTTTTGCGCAGAAGTTCCGGGGTGTTGAGACCGTAGGGACATCTGGATTTGCACATTCCGCAGTTGACGCAGTTTTCAACCAT
>JAFSWJ010000356.1 GCA_017444545.1 Lachnospiraceae bacterium | reverse complement strand
GAACACGGCAGGCTCTGCGATTCGCGGAAGAAGTTTCGAAGAAATGTCTTCCGCGCCGGTCAGGTTCATGATCCTTTCAGATGGATAACCGACCTTCTGCATAGCTCCGACTTCCACATTGTATTTGCTGCCGTAGGGAAGCTCCGGAATCTCATAATCGATCAGGTTTGTACCGCCATACTTGTATTCAGCTCTGTAATGGACCTCATAGCTTGTATCCGGATAATACTCAGTCTCCTCCGTACCGCTGATGCGATAGTCTGCAGCACTCGCAAAAGTAACTGCTGAAAGCGCCAGGGAGATTGCCATGGCAAGACTTAAAAATACTTTTTTCCTTCGCATTTTTTCTCCTCCTTCTCATAATCCTTCTGCTGTCCGGCTTTGCTTGCGACCAGACTCTTTTCTTTAGCTCTTTCGGCCTTCTTTCTCTTTTCACGCTTGTCCCAGAAGTCGATGAACTCAAGGACTGCAAAGACGCCTGCTACCACGAACATGACAAACAGAACGCAGCCGATGATGAGCGACTTTCTGTCCTTGAACAGTCCATACCTGACGACTTCGGGTTCCTCTTCTGCGGGAGTCTCAGTGCCGACATAGGTCACGGTATATGTCACGCTTTCAAGCTCATTGCAGCTGACCTTACCGCTGTAGGTAGCAGTGCTGATATACCCGGTAGCAGCACTGTAACTGGCTTTTGTTGAATACTGTGCAACAGCCTTATAGCTTGCAGGAACCAGAAGATCATCCACAAGCGCTGTGCTCTGTACCTGCCAGTCAACGCCGACAAGCTGAAGTGTCTTCCCGTCTTTGGTTACAGCCTGCGGCACATAAGCCATGTCGTTGCTGTCAAGATTCGCAAACTCCCTGGTATCGCTTACGGTGTAGCTCTTTGAAACAAAACCGGCAGCCTTCGTTTCGATCGTAGTGTGATCGAGATAAAGAATGCCGGTGTAGATACCGTCATCGAAATCGATGGACGGAGGCAGGGCTTCAAGTACTGCCGAAAGGTCTTTCTTTCCAGTCTCCGCTGTAATGACCTCAGAATGCTCTTTTTCGTTTTCGAAGTAATTGTCGCTCTTTGTCATGTCGGAATAGGTGTAATCAAAACCTTCGTAGCTGAAGTCCTGTTCTATCAGGCTCTTCGGATCGATGTCCGGTGAGACCGTATAGACTTTGATGTACTGCTGGGTCCCATTCAGATTCTGTATGACCGTCTTGGTCGGGACCTCCATAGCAAATGCTCTGGCAAAGCTGCAAAGGATCAGCAGCAGCGCCAGCGCTGTTTTTATAAGTCGTTTCATGTGTTTCTCCTTGATCTTTTCACCAGCTGGTAACACCAGCTGAAAAAGAAATATTTTGCTTGTGATAATACTTACGTGGCTGTTTTTTCAGCCAGGCTATCTCTCCATGCCCCGCTGCCTGTTGAGATGCCTCTGGTAAAAGTCCAGAGCCTTGATGATGTAATCCTCGGTCTTGCTGTAGGGGATGTTGTCGGGGATATATCGTTTAAGGGTCTCGGCTTTGATGACATACTTTTCCCGCTGGTTGGGCTTTTCCTCGCTCATGATCGAGAAGATGACATCCTCGTTCAACCTGCCGTTTTTCGAGAAATCCTTAAGCTTAATTGCCTGTGACAACGATGGGGTCGCAAGTTCGCTCTGCATGACCTCGTACAGCTGCGACTGCTCAGGTTTTGAGAGATATGAGATCTCTACCGCTGGACGAAAAGCGATCTTCCCTTCATCGACCATCTCAAGGATGTTGGGCTGAAGCTCGGTCAAGCGAATGTAGCGTTG
>JAFSWJ010000355.1 GCA_017444545.1 Lachnospiraceae bacterium | reverse complement strand
TCCAGGGTTGGTATACTGCAGCGGACGAAACCGGCTCCCCCTAGGACTGGACTAAGCCGGTTACGGAGGATATTACCCTCTATGCCAAATGGAGGGAAGCAAAGCAGGTGAAGGTGAGCTTTTATTCCCGAAAGGATGAAAAAGGGAATTGGATAAAGGTCGCCGAGAGCAGTGTATATGAGAAGCAGTTTGTGACGGAGCCAAAGCTTGAGGAGCCTGAGGGCGAAGAGTTTGCAGGCTGGTACAGGACGGAGGATTATTCCGATGACGGCTTCAGCGTACATCAGAGAGTGACGGAGGAGATGGAGCTTTTTGCCAGGTGGATAAGCAGTGACGAGACGGTGACAAAAAAGTCCGGAGAGCTTGGGAGCGGTGAGATCAGCTATGAGCTGGAATACACCCCCGAGGTTATCTATGACGGCAGAAAGCATGTAGTATCCGAAGTGAACGGGAAAAAGACGGCAGAGACCGCTTCCGTGAACCCTGACATCAATGTGTCCAATTTCAAGGTGTTGATAAACGGTGAGAAGGTGAGCGGCATAACCATAAAGAAGTTTACTTATGCAAACAACAAGCTGCCTTCCTATGACGGAGTGACCAATAACCCCATGTTCATATATCCGGTTTTGAAATATGACACCAGTGATCAGGGCTACAGGGATGCCATAGCGGCAAATCCGGATCTAAAGAAGGTGCTGAACAAGATGATGAAGCCCACCTATAACAAGAAGAACGAGGAATGGAACTATGAGCCTATTACCGTAGACATCCACAGGATCACTCTTTCCTCCGAAACACCCGTATATACCAAGGCTGATCTCAACAGCAACGCTGAGCTTAAGAAGACTGACGGGATCCTTGTATGGAACGGAGGAAAGATAACCTATAAAACAAAGAAATACGGCAGGGGAGAGGACGCACAGACATATACCCTCAAGGCCGCAGCCAAGGGTTTGTATTATCAGAGGGTATTTGACATAGGCAGCAAAAAGGTTGTGAAAAAGCTGACCTTAAGACCCGGGGAATGGACGGTGAAGACCGCAAGGGAGGATGGAGAGATCTACAGATATCTTGCCATGAAGACCAAGGCCTTTGATTATTATGTCGGAGAAGACGGGGAGCTGCTCCTGAACGGGGATACGGAAATCTGGTCCTCCGATGAAGGCAACGGGACATCCGGTTCGATAAAGGCCGGGTATTTTGACGGCGATCTGCCGGATCTGAAGGCAACAGAGTAAATGCCCGTATCTTTGATGCGTGTACGGTGTATCTTGATATTGATAGTGGTTTTGTGGTATATTTATTGGGTTGCGGGCAGAAGGCCCGCAGCCCATAATTGATTTTTGAAAGGAATTTATAAGAAGATGAGTCTGAAGGTCGAGAAATTAGAGCATAACATGGCAAAGCTTACGATTGAGTCCGGAGCTGACGAGCTTGAAAAGGCTCTGCAGGGCGCGTATCAGAAGCAGAAGGGCAGGATCAATATCCCCGGGTTCAGAAAGGGCAAGGCACCCAGGCAGCTGATAGAAAAGATGTACGGTCCGGAGGTGTTTTACGAGGATGCTGCAAATGACCTGATCAATACGGCATATGCGAAGGCTCTGGAGGAGACCGACGAGGAGATAGTATCAAGACCCCAGATCGAGGTCGTACAGATAGAAAAGGGCAAGCCCTTCATATTCACGGCTGAGGTAGCCCTGAAGCCTGAGATACAGGTCGGAAAATACAAGGGCGTAAAGGTCGAAAAGATCAATACCGAGGTAAAGGATGCCGAGATAGAGGACAAGCTGAAGGAAGAACAGAGCAGAAATGCCAGAAAGGTCGATGTGACCGACCGTGCGGTAAAGGACGGGGATATCGTAAACATCGATTACTCGGGAAGTGTTGACGGAGAGGTCTTTGACGGAGGAACCGCAAAGGAGCAGGAGCTTGAGATCGGCTCACATTCCTTCATAGACAATTTCGAGGATCAGATCATCGGAAAGAACATCGGGGATGATTTTGATGTAAATGTGACCTTCCCTGAGGATTATCACGAAAAGAGCCTTGCAGGAAAGCCTGCAGTGTTCAAGGTGAAGCTGAACGGCATTAAGGAAAATCAGATGCCCGAGCTTGATGATGACTTTGCGGATGAGGTATCTGAGTTTTCAACTCTCAAGGAATACAAAGAAGACATCAAAAAGAAGCTGAAGGAAGGCAAGGAGGAAGAGGCAAAGAGGATCAAGACCGACCAGGCATTGAAGGCCATCGTTGAGGATTCCGAGATGGATATCCCGCAAGCCATGATCGATACGGAGGCAGAGCAGCTCGTCCAGAATTTTGCGAACCGCTTCAGACAGCAGGGCTTCACCCTTCAGCAGTATATGCAGTTTACAGGCATGACGGCAGACAAGCTCAGGGAGGACATGGCAGCCCAGGCAAAGATCAATATCGAATCAAGGCTTGTGCTTGAGGCTGTTGCAAAGGCTGAAAAGATAGAGGCAACAGAAGAGGAGCTTGACAAAGAGCTTGAGTCCATGGCAGCACAGTATAGGATCGAAAAGGACAAGATACGTGAGATCCTGGGTGAGGAAGAAGTGAAAAACATCAGGCAGAATCTTGCAATGCAGAAGGCTGCCGATTTCATAGTCGACAATTCCAAAGAGGATGCAAAGAAAAAGGCGGAGATACCTGAGGACGGAGAGGTGATCGAAAAGAAGGCCGCTCCCAAAAAGAGATCCGCAAAGAAAAAGGAAGAAGCAAAGGAGGACTGAAAAATGCTTGTGCCTACCGTCATAGAGACGACCAACAGAGGCGAGAGAGCCTATGATATCTATTCCAGGCTTTTGAAGGAGAGGATCGTTTTCCTCGGGGACGAGGTGAATTCCACGACGGCCGGACTTGTTGTGGCGCAGATGCTTTTCCTTGAGGCGGAGGATCCGGAAAAGGATATCCATTTCTACATAGACAGCCCCGGGGGATCGGTTTCCGACGGGCTTGCGATCTACGATACCATGCAGTATGTCAAATGCGACGTTTCAACGATCTGCATAGGAATGGCGGCATCCATGGGAGCATTTCTCCTGGCAGGCGGAGCAAAGGGAAAGAGGCTCATCCTTCCCAATGCCGAGGTCATGATCCATCAGCCTCTCGGCGGAGCCCAGGGACAGGCGACCGAGATCCAGATAGCTGCCGAGCATATATTACGTACAAAAAAGAGACTCAACGAGATGCTTGCCGAGAACACCGGACAGCCTCTTGAAAAGGTTTCGGCGGATACCGAACGCGACAACTGGATGAGCGCTGAGGAAGCAAAAGAATACGGGCTTGTGGACAGGGTAGTGGTCAACAGGCTTGAAAGTGAAAAGGAAAAAGATAACGATAAGAAATAATGGCAGGGAAGAATTACGATGACAGGATCAGATGCTCGTTTTGCGGAAAGACCCAGGACCAGGTACAAAAGCTCATAGCCGGTCCCAACGGAACATACATCTGTGACGAGTGCATAGCCATCTGTGCCGACATCATTGACGAGGAAAATGAAGATGCAGGCTACGGGGAAAACCTGGAGATAAACCTTTTGAAGCCCGAGGAGATCAATGATTTCCTGAACGAATACGTGATAGGGCAGGAGGAAGCAAAAAAGGTACTTTCCGTAGCTGTGTATAATCACTACAAGAGGATACTGGCACCACCGGATCCCGATGTGGAACTGCAAAAGAGCAATATACTGATGCTCGGGCCTACGGGAAGCGGAAAGACCCTGCTGGCACAGACGCTGGCAAAGATAATAAATGTGCCTTTTGCCATCGCAGATGCCACATCACT
The DNA here is from genome assembly GCA_017444545.1 of Lachnospiraceae bacterium. Classification (GTDB taxonomy): domain Bacteria; phylum Bacillota; class Clostridia; order Lachnospirales; family Lachnospiraceae; genus NK4A144. The sequence goes on along the minus strand of JAFSWJ010000355.1, from coordinate 392 downwards.
CACAGAGGCAGGATACGTGGGAGAGGACGTTGAAAACATTCTCCTGAAGCTGATCCAGGCATCCGACTATGATGTTGACAGAGCCCAGGTGGGAATAGTCTACATCGACGAGATAGACAAGATCTCAAGAAAAGGCGAGAATGTCTCCATCACAAGAGACGTCTCCGGAGAGGGCGTTCAGCAGGCACTCTTAAAGATCATCGAAGGCACGGTGGCTTCGGTACCGCCCCAGGGAGGCAGGAAGCATCCCCATCAGGAGATGATCCAGATAGATACCACGAACATTCTCTTCATAGTAGGAGGAGCCTTTGAGGGCCTTGAAAAGATAGTGGAGACAAGGCTTGACCAGAAATCCATCGGCTTTAACGTGGATATCGGAGACAAGCATGAGG
>JAFSWJ010000354.1 GCA_017444545.1 Lachnospiraceae bacterium | reverse complement strand
TCAGAAACCTCTATAACTTCAAGCACATTTTCGGGTATATTCATATCCATGATCTAACCCCTCCTCTTTTTTTCCCTGACCTGCGCCTTGTAGTCATCGGATTTTTTCTGAAAGAGCTTCACGGCCTCGATGATGCCGTCTATTATCGCCTGCGGTCTTGCCGCACAGCCGGGCACGTATATATCAACCGGAACGGTTGTATCTGCTCCTCCGAGGATGTTGTAGCACTCCTTGAAAATACCTCCCGTACAGGCACATACTCCCACAGCTACAACCACCTTGGGATTTGGCATCTGATCATAAAGCTGCTTTACCGTTGCCTGATTCTGTGAATTAATCCCGCCGGTGATCAAAAAGATATCTGCCTGCATAGGATCGCCGGTATTCATAACTCCCAGTCTTTCCGCATCATATACCGGGGTCAGACAGGCCAGCACCTCTATGTCGCAGCCATTGCAGCTGGATCCGTCATAATGAAGCAGCCATGGTGATCTGGTTATGTTTGCCATCTTCTCCTTCTCCTACCTTATTACCATCAATATCACGAGATTTACTCCCGCCGTGAAAAAAGTCACTATCCAGGTGATGATGAGCATATCCTGCCATTTCATCCTGGCACTGCAGTTGTCTATCAGTATCTCCAGGAAATAAACCAGGAGAAATACAATTACCGATGCTATGAACCCGGGTATCGTACCGTTTACCACAAAGAGACAGATGACCCCCATCAGAAAAACATTTTCATACCATTCGGTTATCTGAAAAAGCGCCAGGTTTTTTGACCCCATCTCCGTGGTGATACCCTTCACCAGCTCCTGGTGCATATGATGTGATGTACTTGTATCAAACGGGGATTTCCTCATCTTGATAGTAAGAATGAAGACGAAAGCCGCAAAAAAACCGGGCAGTCTGAAAAAGTAACTGGTCCCCGTGGAAGCTATCTCACTCACGTTAAAGCTTCCCGCTGCCAGATAAAAACCCACACAGGTGAGAAGCACGGCCGGCTCGTATGCCATCATCTGTATCAATTCTCTCTGGGCTCCTATTGAAGAATAGGGAGAGCTTGTGATGACCCCCGCAAAGTAAAGAAAAGTCGCTGCAGTGGAAAGCACAAAAAAGCACATCAGGATATCACTGCCCGAAAAGAACATGACTCCCGTCACCAGCATCAGCGCAAGATATGTCAGCAGGAGAAATGTCTGGGATGAATCCACCGATATAGTCTCCTTGTTGAACAGCTTGATAACATCATAAAAAGGCTGAAGCAACGGCGGACCGACTCTCCTTTGCATCCTTGCGGATATCTTTCTGTCCACTCCCTCGAGAAGCCCTCCGGCGACCGGCGCCAGAATGATGTATGCGACTGCATATATTATGCCCATATTCATATCCTGACACCTCCGATTATCATGCTGAGCATTACCACCAGCACCGCAGCAGCAAAGAACTGTCCCGGTGCCATCAGCTTCCTCTGACCTATCCACTTGTGCAGATAGAAGTTTGACATCCACAATGTCTTTTCATCGCCAAAGGAATCTATGAACTTCATGTTATTCCCTGCATTTACTCCGTTCATGTAGGAAAGCACGTAGGTCTTTCTCATCTTTTTGCTGTAAAGGAAAGCAAGCAGGGGGACGGCAAAAACCAGACCTATGATGACCACCAGTGTCAGGAGTATCTGTGTCGGAAGAACGTCCTTGTATGTCCCGAACATCTCTTCAATGAGAGGATTGACATATACGTGGGATAATAAAGGAAAGAGCAGGCACAGCGCTATCATCAGCACCGCATGGATCCAAAGCGAGATCAGCTCGTTCTTCTTTGTGATATCCTTGAAGGACTGCTCCTTGAGATGGCTTGCACTTATTATCTTGCCCATCCACTTGGTCCAGTAAAAAGAGGTGGTGGCAGAACCCAGACAGATGAAGAACACCATGATGATATTTCCTTCATTGACCGACGCCTTGAGGGCAGACCATTTGGAAATCAGCATTCCAAAAGGTGCAAGGAACATCCCTGCTATACCTATGAACATGAGGAATGCCAGTTTGGGGAGCAGATACAGCAGTCCGTGCATATCCTCTATATCTCTGGAATGAAGGCTGTTCTCCGTAGCTCCCACATCCTGGAAAAGCAGAGATTTCGAAATAGCGTGGAAAAGCATCAGGAATATGCCGGCCCAGATCGTCTCACTCCTGCCCATCCCGGCACAGGCCACCATCAGCCCCAGATTTGATATAGTGGAAAAAGCCAGGACTTTCTTTCCGTCACTCTGCGCTATAGCCATAAAAGATGTTATGAGAAAAGTGAAGCCTCCTATGAAGGCAATCATATTTCCTGTAGTGGTCCTTGCCATTGCAGGGGACAGTCTGAACAGTATATATATCCCGGCCTTTACCATGGTTGCGCTATGGAGAAGCGCTGACGAGGGTGTCGGTGCAACCATGGCGCCGATAAGCCATGTTGAAAAAGGCATCTGTGCAGCCTTTGTAAGTGCTGCAAATGCGATCAGGGCTACGGGTATGACCGCGTAGGAAACCTTGGATGAACCAAGACTTACAAGCCTGTGAAGCGATACCGAACCGGAAAAATACCCCAGATACACTATCCCTATTGCCAGCGCTGTGCCTCCGAGAAGATTCATCCACAGCGCCCTGAAGGAATTGCTGATCGCCACCGGTTCGTGTGTATAGCCGATCAGCAGGAAGGAACATACACTTGTGAGTTCCCAAAAGAAATCTATCCACAGGAGATTGTCAGAAAGAACAAAACCATACATCGCCCCCAGAAAAACGAACAGAAGCGTGAAGAAATAGTATCTCCTGTCGCGGAATTCCTTGTGATGATGATGATATCCATGCATATATCCCACGGCATATACTATGATGAGAGAGCCTATTATACCGATGATCAGGCACATCAGCACGGAAAGATGATCCACCCTGATCCTGGCTCCTTCGTATATTTTGATACCCGAAAACTCAAACCAGACGATGAGACCTGTGGGTCCCAGAGAGAGAAGGCTTATCCAGTACTTTTTATATCTGAAACAGAGGATAGTGATGTAGACTGCCAGCACTATCTCCAGCACCAGTATCACGCGGTCTGCCGGATGGGCGTCAAAATAGAGTTCCTCCGGGATCGCCCCCTTTGCAAGCCACTGCATCAAAAGAAGTCCCGTTGCCGCCATGATCACGACCGAGCTGACATAGGCCATGGCATTTCTTATCTTGTTTATCCTTGTGAAATAACTGAATACTGCCGCTATAAACGGAAATATGATCAAAAAAGGGATCGTATATGACGCCATTCTCTCCTCCTGTAATAATCCATGGCTTTTGCGGGGTTTCTGCACTCCGCTTCGACCGGTGCTCAGCAAGCTCACCGATGCCATCGTACGATGTACAGTATATCACAAAATACCGTCGGATGTTATAATTATCATACTATGCATGAAATGAGTTTTGTCATCTCGATCATTGATACGGTCCTGAAGACTGCAGAGGAAAAAAACATTCAAAACATCACCTGTGTAAAGGTCAGCGTTGGAGCCATGACCGGTGCCCTTCCCGAATATCTGGAAAAATATTTCAGGGAAGCCTCAAAGGGAACACTGCTTGAACATGCGGTCCTTGAGACAAAGATCATCCCTGTCGCAGCAGAATGTTCGGACTGTGGCAGCATCTACACTCCCGAAAGATCCAACAGATATCTGTGTCCCGGATGCGGCAGCAGTTCGGGCCGTGTGATACAGGGCCGCGACATAGTTGTGGACTCTGTCATCTGCAACTGAGATTGTTGTTTCTTTTTTCTTTCACACGTCCCCAAAAAGTGTTACACTGATTATTGCCGGTGTTCCATATACAGGTTGAAAGGAGGGTACCTCATGGATGTGAACAAAATAATAAAAAAAATGACTCTTGAAGAAAAAGCCTCTTTGTGTTCGGGACGGGATTTCTGGCACACAAAAGCTGTCAGGAGCCAGAACGTGCCGGAACTTGAAGTCAGCGACGGACCTCACGGCCTGCGCAGACAGACTCTGGAAGATGACCACTTTGGCGGCAGCGAAAGTATAAAGGCAGTCTGTTTTCCGGCCGCATGTGCAACCGCATCCTCCTTTGACAGATCTCTTTTGACAAAGATAGGAAAGGCCATTGGAAACGAGTGCCAGGCAGAGGGGATTGGAACCATCCTTGGACCCGCTGTTAATATAAAAAGATCTCCACTGTGCGGCAGGAATTTCGAATATTTTTCGGAGGATCCGCTCCTTGCCACTGAGATGGCATCCGCCTTCATCAAAGGTGTCCAGAGCAAAAATGTGGGAGCCTGCATCAAACACTTCCTTGCAAACAATCAGGAACACAGACGTCTTTCCGTCAGTGCCGAAATAGATGAAAGAACTCTTCGCGAGATATATCTGGCAGCCTTTGAAGGGGCGGTAAAGGACTCAAAGCCCTGGACTGTCATGTGCTCATATAACAGGATCAACGGGATCCACGCATCCCAGAACAAAAGATTCCTCACCTCCATCCTGAGGGATGAGTGGGGATTTGACGGAGTCGTTATGAGTGACGGGGGAGCAGTAAGCGACAGGGTCACCGGGCTTGATGCCGGACTCGATCTTGAAATGCCCGGCTCGTACGGTCATAACGACAGGGAAATCGTAGATGCGGTAAAAAGCGGCAGTCTCTCCGAAGCCGTTGTGGACAGAGCCGTCGAAAGGATACTCAGGTGGATAGACCGTTTCGAATCCCACAGGAGCAAAAACGCCAAATGGGACAAAGAGGCGGACCACGAGCTGGCCGGAAAGGCAGAGGAAGAGTGTGCTGTTCTCCTCAAAAATGAGGGGATCCTGCCTCTTGATAAAAACGATACTATCGCAGTTATCGGAAAATATGCAAAGACACCGAGATTTCAGGGGGGCGGAAGTTCGCACATCAACGCCTTCAAGGTCACCTCTTTCCTGGATGCATCTCACGGCAAAGGTCATGATCTGATCTATGCCCAGGGTTATGATGACCAGAAAGATGAGGTCGACAGAACTCTTTTGACCAAGGCTGTAAACGCTGCAAAAAAGAGCGATGTGGCTGTAGTATTTGCAGGGCTCCCGGACAATTTTGAAAGTGAAGGCTATGACAGGAAGCATATGCGTCTGCCGGACTGTCAGAACACCCTCATCGAAGAGATCCTCAAGGTCCAGCCCAATGTCGTTGTTGTGCTCCACAACGGATCTCCTGTCGAGATGCCCTGGGCAGATGATGTAAAGGGTATATTTGAAATGTATCTTGGCGGACAGAATATAGGTCTGGCACAATACGAGCTTCTCTTCGGAAAAGCAAACCCTTCCGGCCGTCTGCCCGAAACCTTCCCCAAAAAGCTCTCGGATAACCCTTCATATCTGAATTTTCCGGGAAGCAACGACAGAGTCAGATATGCAGAAGGGGTATTCGTAGGCTACAGATACTATGATACGAAAGAATATGAGGTACTGTTCCCCTTCGGACACGGGCTCAGCTACACTACGTACAAATACTCGAATTTCAAGGTCTCAAAGAGAAAGATAAAGGATACCGACACGCTGGAGGTCAGCGTGGATGTTTCAAACGTCGGCCGGATGGCGGGAAAAGAAGTCATACAGATATATGTATCACCCGCAAAAGGTGATGTTTTAAGGCCGGTCAGAGAACTGCGTGCCTTTGACAAGGTATCTCTGAGAGCCGGGGAAACAAAGACGGTGAGTTTCACCCTCGACAAAAGGGCATTTTCCTACTTTGACGAGTATCTGGGGGATTTCTATGTTCCCTCCGGAGATTATGATGTGGAGGTTGGAGCATCCTCAAGGGATATCAGATTTTCAAAAAAGGTCAACATCGAGTCTGCCCCTCTTCCAAAGAAACGTTTTGATGAAAACTCCACGTTCTCGGATTTCATGGATGATCCCAGACTTGCCGCCCTGCTAAAGCCTGCGCTCGATTCTTTCAACCATGTAAATGACAAAAAGGATCTCAAAAAAGGCGAGGCTGTCTCCCCTGAAATGATGGCTGCAACCTTCGGACCCACTCCTATTCGAAATGTTCTGGGATTCGGAGACGGCACCTTCGACCACGAGAAATTGAGACAGCTCACGGACAAGGCCAATAAACTCATCGGTCTGTCCGACTGAACGATCGTATACATCCGGCCGAAAGGCCGGAGTTTGCGCCGGTGTTGGAACTGGCAGACAGGCAGGATTTAGGTTCCTGTGTCTTTATGGCGTGCGGGTTCAAATCCCGCCCGGCGCATACTTAACGCCTCATGTACCGACAACAATGGGACGGGGGACGTACCTGTGTCCCACTTTAAGCAAGTCACGTATTGCTTTAGCTCCCGCAGGTCACCTCCCACACCTTGCGCTCCGGTAGGTGCTCGGTGCGGGGTTCTCCGCTCCGCTCCGGTCGGCGCTTAGCAAACGTCCACTGGACGTTTAGCGCCCCTGCTCGCGCCCGAACTGTTTGTGGCTTAAAGCGGGACACAGATATAACGGGGACGGTTCTTCTGTTTTGGTTTCTCACGAAACAGAAGAACCGTCCCCCGTTGTCAGTTCGCCTTCAGATCCTTCCACAGTTTGTTCAGCAGTTCATTCGTCTCAGGATCCGTGAGCGTACATACTTCACAGTTTTCCGTCACGGAATCATCCGGGAACATGAACTTATCATTCCTGTCCTCTTCGGGCAGATTCTCCCTTACAGTCTCATTCGGTGTTGAATAAAAAATGAATTCAAAATTCTTTAATGCCACATCATCCCTGCAAAGAAAATCGAGAAATTTGCATGCCGCTTCGGTATTTTTGCAGTTTTTGGTAATGCACCAGGAATCAAGCCAAACATTTGATCCTTCCTTCGGGACAACGTACTCCAGATCAGAATTGTATTTGTGTCCCAGATACGCTTCTCCGGAATAGACCACAGCCATGGTCGCGTTGCCCGCCACAACCTCATCCCTGGCCTCATCAACCAGATACGCCTGCACATCCGGTTTCTGTTTGAGCAGAGTCTCATAAGCCTTCTGGATCTCATCCCTGTCTGTTGTATTCAATGAGTAGCCGAGATATTTTTCCGTGATCATGAAAGCATCCCGGACCGAATTCTGCATCACTATCTGTCCGGAATATTCACCGTTAAAAAGCACATCCCAGCTGTCGATCGTTCCCTCCACCTTTGTTGTGTCATAAAGGATCCCGACGGTTCCCCAGAAATAGGGAAGGGTATATTTGTTTTCCGGATCAAATGCTTTTGAAAAATCCCAATACTTCTTTCCTATATTGTCCTTGTACTGAAAGAGCGAATAATCAATCTCCCTGAGTTCATTCTCACTTATCAGTCTTTTCAGCATATAATCCGAGGTGCACAAAAGATCATATCCTATGGCTCCAGACTTGAACTTTGTATACATCTCCTCGGGAGTGGCTGCTTCTTCATACTTTATCTTTATCCCCGTTTCCTTTGTGAAAAGCCTGATCATGTCAGGATCAAGATATTCTCCGTAATTAAATACTGTCAGCGTGTTCGCGCCGTCATCCTTTCCACAGCCTGCCAGACTGATGACAAATACCGCAACAAGGATGAGTGCTGTCATTTTTTTCCACTTCATTTTTTCTCCCCCTTATCCCCCTGTCTTCCCGTATGTTTTGCTCCTTCGGCTGCCGGCATACTGTTTGCGATCATGAGGATCACGAGCACAAGTATGAATATGATCGTCGACAGCGCATATATCTCCGGCTTGATGCCTTTTTTGATCTCGCCGTATATCATCGTGGAAAGCGTGTTGAC
>JAFSWJ010000353.1 GCA_017444545.1 Lachnospiraceae bacterium | reverse complement strand
TGATCTCGTATCTATGACCGCGCGTCCGATACTGTCATAAACAATGCCTTTTACTGAAGCGATCCTTGAAGTATCAAAGCAGTTTCTGCCGTCTATGACGACCGGATTCTTCATCAAAGAAACAAACACAGACGGATCCAGTCCCAGAACTTCCGGCCACTCCGTAAAAATAAAACAGACATCAGCATCCTTGAGAGTATCCTCTATACTGTCACAATACTCAACGCCCTCCGGCACCTGTTTTTTGAAATTCTCAACACCCACAGGATCCCATGCTCTGATAACCGCGCCATCATCGATCAGAACAGGAACCGTGACCAGTGAAGGAGCCTCTCTGAGATCATCCGTTCCGGGTTTGAAGGTCAGTCCCAGAACAGCAACATTGACTCCCCTCAGATCGTTAAAATACCTTCTGGCTTTTTTGATCGGCAAAAGCTTTTGATTCTCGTTAACCTCTATGGCCGCCTTGACCGTCTTGATCTCATGGTCATTGAAGGTCGCAAGCCAGCTCAAAGCTTTCGTGTCCTTCGGAAAACAGGATCCACCGTAGCCTATTCCGGCATTGAGGAACTTGTCCCCTATCCTGCTGTCATAGCTCATCCCCTTTGCCACATCCTTTATATCAGCACCTATAGCTTCGCACAGATTTGCTATCTCATTGATATAGGATATCTTGAGGGCCAGAAAGTCATTTGAAGCATATTTGATCATCTCAGCCGAGCGCCTGTTTGTCACAACAACCGGCGCATCTACTCCTTTATAGAGCGAAAGCAGCTTCTCCTTTGAAAAATCATCCTCTACCCCGATCACTATCCTGGAAGCATGAAGCGTATCCCTGACTGCCGTTCCCTGAGCAAGAAACTCCGGGTTTGATGCCACATGGATCTTTACCCTTCCCTTTGCTTTTTCGTTTATTGATGCCTCGACCCTGTCATTCGTCCCTATGGGAACCGTGGATTTGACCACGACCACGCACTCATTCCTCACGCTTTCCGCGATCTGGTCAGCCACTGCAAAAACAAAGCTTAAGTTTGCTGATCCGTCCTTTTTCTCCGGAGTCCCGACACCTATGAATATGACCTCGGCATCTCTGTAAGCCGCCTCATGATCAGTCGTAAACCGGAGCCTGTCAGCATTTTTTGTCATCAGCTCCTGCAGTCCGGGCTCATAGATCGGAGCCCTTCCCTCCTGCATGGTCTTTATCTTTTTTTCATCAACATCTACACAGGTAACCTCGTGCCCGTTTTCCGCCAGACATACGCCCGTCACAAGTCCCACATATCCTGTTCCCGCTACCGCAACCTTCATATCTTCATATCCTCTCTGTCTGAATGCGTTTTCAAACACTATCACTATACCATTTATGACCTTGCTTTGCCACTTTCTATTTGATAATCTGTAATCATGAAAAAATTCAGGACAAAACTGCCATATATCATACTGTCCGCGTGCGCCTTTCTGCTTCTGATCCGCGCATTTTTCGGCTTCTGCTCCTCTGATGAGCCTTTTTATCTCTCAACCACAAAAAGACTCTTTGAGGGAGACCTGATCTTTGTACATGAGTGGTTTCCGACCCAGCTGTCATCGATAGTCCTGCTGCCTTTCTATGCACTTTTCGTGACGCTGACAGGCAGCACTGCCGGCATCATCCTGTATTTCAGGATACTTTACATTGCCGTCACACTGGTCATCTCCATCATTTCCTTTCGTATAATAAGATCGCAATACACCGTGGCGGCCGCCATGTCAGTTTCTCTCTTTATGCTGTTTTATGCCCACCTGAACATCGCAACCCTTTCCTACTACACAATGTCTTTTGAATTCTTTGTGTTTGCGATGCTTCTGTTTTCTCTCAGAAAAAAAATCCCGAC
>JAFSWJ010000352.1 GCA_017444545.1 Lachnospiraceae bacterium | reverse complement strand
TCTGTTCGACACCGCCGTAGGAAAGGATGAAGCCTTTTCCTATGGGGCGTGTGTTGTGCGAAACCGTAAGTCTTCCGGCTTTCAGCTGCGCATTCAGACGCATTTCAAAATCGGAGGGAACATTTGCCGCATCCTCCTTTGAAAATATGATCTCCCCCTCCTGGGCGAGCGCATTTTTCACGGCGATCTTTATCACGGCATTGTAATACTCACTGCCGGAAAGACCTGAAAGCTCGGATAATGCCTTTTCAAACACACCGGATATAATGCTCTGCTTTTCGGCAAGCACTGCCTTCCTTTTGTAAAGGTCTGCCGCCGATCCGGCTCTCTTTCTGATCTCCTGCGCTTCGTTCCTGCCGTTTGTCTCGATGCTCTCGCACCTGCCGGAAATGTCCTTTTTTGCCTCCTCCAGGATGGAGTCAGCCCTGTCCTTTGCTTCAGACAGTTTTTTTGAAACGGTTTCGTCAGATTCTTTTTTTATCTGTTCCAGGATCTTGTCTAAACCTGTCATCATCGCCTCCATTTTCCTTTACTGTAAACGGTAACCTAACGCATCCTCAGCTGGGGATTCCGTTTATCGCAAGGATGGAAACGAGAAGTGCAAGGATGGCATAGGTCTCGACCATTGCAGGGAAGATCATGGATTTACCAAACTGATCCGGCCTTTTTGCGACGAGTCCGATGGATGCCACCGATGCCTTTGCCTGCTGGATCGCAGATACGAGACCTACGAAAGCCATGGGAGCGCATGCAAAGAAATACATAAGTCCTGTTCCGACCGTGAGTTCAGCGGGAGATCCGCTCATAACTCCCAGACGGCTGAGTGCGATGAATGCGATCAGCAGACCGTAGATACCCTGTGTTCCGGGGAGAAGCTGAAGGATGAGAACCTGAGAAAACTTGTTTGGATCCTCAGTTACCACTCCTGCGGCGGCCTGTCCGCCTCTTCCCACACCGATCGCAGATCCTACGCCTGCAAACAGAGCTGCAGATGCTGCTCCCGCCAGTGCCAATGCTGTTCCGATACCCATTTGTTAATCCTCCTTAATCTTGAAGTATTTTGTTTTTACTGCAAACGGCTCAAATTTCCTGCCGCCGCCGTTGTAGAACTTTCCGAAAAACTCAACGAACTGGAGCCTGTTTGCATGCACATAGGCACCCAGCGCATTGATGGCCATGTTGAGTCCATGACCTATGAGGAAAATGACGAGGAAAAGGATCACTCCGATCAAAGCTCCCAAAATGTTGGAATGAACCAGATTTTCACTCACCATCTGTCCCATCGAGTTAAATACGGTGGATATGACCGAGGTTGCAAGTCCGAGAGCAAGAAGTCTCGAATATGAAAGAATATCGCTGAGGTAACCGGTCACACCGTAGAGGGCATACGCACCCTTCATCAGACGCTTCGCCCAGTTCTTTGATTCCCTGCCTCCGGTAAAGAGGATCCCGGCCGCGCCGATGACCGCACACACAGCTCCAAAGGTGCCCACCGGTCCGGGAAGCTTTGCCAGAGCTCCGGGGAACATGTTCACTACCATGTCAGTGGTCAGGCCATAGAGAATGAGACCGAGAACAAGCATGATCCAGAGCACGCTGTCGCAGATGGCATCCATGATCCTTCCGGCCTTCACTGCCTGATAACAGTTAAGGATAAGCCCCGCGAAGAGATGGACCAGACCTATTGCAAAAGAGAACACCAGCACCTTCATGGAATTTGATATCGGATCCACGTAAAGGGGAGGTATTGCAAAGTCTTTTCCGAAGAACAGCTTTGCTATGACTGAGGGAGCATCTCCAAAATAACTCCCAAATAATATACCCGAGAACATGGTACCTATTCCGCAGTAGCAGAACATCTTCATGGATCTCTTCAGTCCGGCCTCCATATTCCTGAACTTCTTTAATATGACAGCTGTTGCAACCGTCATAAGGAGACCGTAAGCAAAATCCGAAAGCATCATGCCGAACATGAAATAATAGAAGATCGCCACCGGCATGGTCGGGTCAAGTTCACCCTTGCCGGGCATGGAATAACTTTCGATAACTCCCTCCACAGGCGCAGCAAATCCGTTGTTTGAAAGCGCCACCGGGACATCTTCATTTTCTCCGGGATCCGTGATCTCAACACAGGCATCAAAATTCTTTAAAAGTTTTTCCTCGAGAGCAGGTGCTGCGGCAGCAGGTATAAACCCGCTCAAAAGGAAGGTCCTGTCGGACTGCTCGAGGCTTCCTATAACCTCGTATTTATCCGCCCTCATGGTGTAGTAATCCTGAATGAAACGGATGTCGTCGCGTTCTTCTGCATAACCCGCAAGCATTCCGTTTATCTCTTCTATCTTCCTGTCGCAGTCCCTGATGTCGTTTTCATATTTTTCCTGAAGCTTTGAAGGTACAATGTCAGATGCCGGAGGACGGGAAAAATTCATATGCCTCAGGGCATTGTCCACTGCATCCGCATCTTTTTTCATACATACGATGACAACCGAAGATATCTCATTTGATGTATAGATAACGTTCACATCACAGCCGGCCTCAGGAGCAAGTTCCGCAAGCCTGACCGTTATGTTCTCCTCCGTCACCGCATCGGAAAACGAACCTATGAACACCGCCGTCTTTCTCGTTCCTTTATATGAAAGAGGCAGATCAAGGGTCAGCCAGGGGCTCAGTGCCTCTATCTGTGTCTGTATCTTTGGGATATCGGCTTTTGCCTGTATCAGCTCCTTTTCAAGACGCAGTACATCCTGTACGTCCTTCATTATGGCTTCACGCCTTTTCACGTTTGACGCAAAATCCTCCACGCTCATCTCGCGTCTTCCCTCAAATGATGAAAGAAGAGATGTTTTTTCGGGAGCTGCAGTATTTATTATCTCGAGTGCTTTTGCAGCCGATTCGGCATTTTTTGTGAATATCTGAGAAGATGACGACACATCTGTCTTTGAAAAGATGTCGCCGTCAGCGCCCGACATGGGCGTCATATCGATCTCGACCACCTGGGACCGTTGAATGGTCTCAAGTATGGCCTTCCTGTCCTTTCGAAGGCCGATCACCGATATTCGCTTCATTGGCAATACGGACATACCGTGTCAACCTCCTTTACTGTTGTATCTCGTCAAGTATGAGCTTTACGGCAGTTCCTTCTTTTGAAGAAACGCTGCTCTTCAGATCATTTATAAGAGCGTCTGCTTCCTGCTTTGCGCGTGTCAGGACCTCGTCCGCCTCAGCCTTTGCAGCATCTATCTCCTGCTTTGCCTTTTCCTTTGACTTCTTTTCAAGCTCGTCTTTCAGGTCCATCGCCTCGTTTTCCGCCTTTGCGACTATGCCGTCAGACTCGACAGCCGCATTCTTTTCGGCTTCATCAGCGTTGCGTTCGGCCTGGAGAACTCTGTCAATGGTATCAAATGCCAATCTCATCACCACCCTTTACTATATGAAATACTTGATCAAATACATACACAGAAATATTCATATATTTTACTCTATCACGTATTTTTCGTCAACATAAACGAAAGTGGGACAGGGGACGTATCTCTGTCCCACTTTTATGTAAAGCTGCCGAGAGGATAATTCCGCAGATAAAGCAAATACAAATGGCGACATAATGGTGGGACAGAGATACGTCCCCTGTCCCACCATGCATGCTCTTGCCAAGGTTGATTCTTTGTGATAATATGTTCATTCGTGATATATCCGCCTTGCTCGCGTATGAAAACGCGGGCCAAAAAGACCATAAGGAGGTAAAAAGATGAACAAGTATGAGTTGGCCGTTGCCGTAAACGGAAAGCTTGAAGAAAGCGACAAAGGCGCTGTGGTCGACAAAGTCAAAGCACTCATCGAGCGTTTTGGCGGCAGCATCACCTCGGTAGACGACTGGGGAAAAAAGAGATATGCCTATGAGGTTGAAAAGACTAAAGAAGGCTGGTATCTCTTCATCAAATTCCAGGCTGAACCTGAGGCACCTGCCGAGATCGAACAGCGTATCCGCATCATGGACAACATCCACAGATATCTCATCGTTTCGGATGAAAAAGAGCTTGTCGTAAAGCACGACGAGAGAAGATCCGATGCTGATGCAGATAATGCGGAAAATGCTGAAGCTTCAAAAGCGGAAGAACCGGCACCGGCTGCAGAAGAAACAGCTTCACCATCTGAAGAAGGCGAAGCATAAACAAGATCATTAAAAAAGAAAGTAGGGCAATTATATGAACAAAGTTGTATTAATGGGGCGCCTTACAAAAGATCCTTCAGTCAGATATTCACAGGGAGAAAATCCCCTTGCAGTAGCCAGATTCACATTGGCGGTTGACAGGAGATTCCGCAGGCAGTCGGAAGGCGGCGATGATCAGACTGCGGACTTCATCAGCTGCGTAGCCTTTGGCAAGCAGGGTGAATTCGTTGAAAAATATGCCCACAAGGGCACCAAGTTCGCTTTGTCGGGACGTATCCAGACCGGACGCTACACAAACAAGGAAGGTCAGACAGTATATACGACCGACGTGGTGGTCGAGGATATCGAGTTTGCAGAGAGCAAAGCTTCTCAGAATGCTTCTGAAAACGGCGGTGCATCTCACGAAAGCTCAACCCCTTCGGGCGCTGATGACGGATTCATGAATGTTCCCGATGAGATCGATGAGGATCTTCCATTCAACTAAACAAGGAGGAAAATCATGCCATATATGAACAGAACAGGCGGTGACCGCCCGGATTTCGCAAACCGCAGGAGAGGCGGCATGCACAGGAGAAAAAAGGTTTGTGTATTTTGCGGCAAGGAAGGCGACATCGATTACAAGGATGTCGTAAAGCTTAAAAGATACATCTCGGAAAGAGGAAAGATCCTCCCGAGAAGGATAACCGGAACATGTGCAAAGCACCAGAGAGAGCTGACAACAGCTATCAAAAGAGCCAGACATCTTGCGCTTTTGCCTTACGTTGTAGAATAAATACGTATTCCCTTTTGGGCTGTCTTATCGATCATAAGACAGCCCGTTAAATTCAGAAAAAGAACAGCATCACAAAAAAATGCACAGTATCATAATAAATGCCGACGATTTCGGGATCAGTCCGGGCGTAAACAGGGCGGTATGCGAATGCTTTTCTAACTACATGATCACCTCCACCACGCTTATGGTCAATATGCCCTTTTGCGACGAAGCGGTTGCTCTGGCAAAGGAACGTGGCTTTGATGAAAGAGTAGGGCTGCACCTGAACCTGACTTCAGGGGAACCTCTGACGGAGGATATACGGCATTTCGGGATCTATTGTGACAGGAACGGTTTTTTCAATGCCCTGTTCCAGAAAAATACAGCCACAAGACTCCGCCTGACGAAGGATGAGAGCAGGGTCATGGGAACAGAGATCGAAGCCCAGCTGATAAAATACCTTCAGTACGGACTTCCGGATCACCATCTTGATTCCCATCACCATGTACATACAAATGCATCAGTATACAAAGTACTGGCACCCTTATTGAAGAAATACGGCATCAGATCGGTCAGACTGTCACGAAACCTGTATGACAGAATGTCATTTCTGAAGACCATATACAAAAAAAGATACAACAGAGCGTTGTCTCGTTCGGGAGTTTTTACCACAGACTATTTCGGATCCTTCAGGGATTTCACTGTCTGCCATGAGAACCTCCCGAAAGACTGCCTGACAGAGATAATGGTCCATCCCATGTATGACGGTTACGGGAAGCTTGTGGACACCAGGACCGACATGTACTACGAGAAGGACTTTTTCACCAGGCTCAATGTTGCTTATGAATTCTATTGAGGTTATCTGTATATGAATGAAAATCCGCGGATAGATTACAGACGACAGCTGAAGCTCTACATCTACTGGCCCATGATCCTGTCGGGGCTTTCGATCGCCCTGGCCTGTGTCCTGTTTTTCATAAATATGAGAGCTGCGATCGTTGCGTCCTGCTTTGCTGCAGTTCATACCGTCATCGCACTGATGGTGAGATTTGCGAACAAAAAAGCCATAACTACAGACATGGTAAACTTTGCCGTGGAATACGGTCAGGTCCAGAAGCAGCTTCTCAAGGGTCTGCCACTGCCCTACGCCATACTCGATGATGATGCCCGCTTCATATGGGCTAATAAAGAATTCAAGTCAGTCCTCGGGATGTCGGATCTTTTCGGAAAATCCATCGCAAGCCACATCCCCTCCATAACAAAAGATTCCTTTCCCGAAAATGACAGCATCTGTTCTGTGGACTTTTCCATTGAAGAAAGAGACTATCATGCATCCCTGCAGCGCATCCCTCTTGATGAAATGGTCCGCGAAAGCCAGATCATAAACAGTGAGAATTTCTCCGGTCAGCTGATCACCGTTCTGCTTTTTGACGAAACGGAAATGAACCGCATCATCAGACAGAATGAAGAAGAAAAACAGGTGAGCGGATATATCTACATGGACAACTATTATGAGGTCATGGAAAATGTAGAAGATGTGAGACGTTCTCTGCTCTCCGCCCTCATCGACAGAAAGATCAAGAAATACTTCTCATCCTATGATGCAGTGGTAAAAAGCTTTGAAAAGGACAAGTTCTTTATCTCCATGACAAAAAAATCCTTTGACAGGCTTTGTGAAAACAAATTCGATATCCTGGAGGATGTCAAGACAGTCAAGGTCGGAAATGATATGTCGGTAACCCTTTCCATGGGCTTTGGAACAGGGGCTTCAACCCTGCTTGAAAGCGAGCAGTTCGCAAGACGCGCCATCGACCTGGCACTGGGACGCGGCGGAGACCAGGTCGTCATCAGGGATCCGAACGAGACCACTTATTTCGGAGGCAAAAGCCTTCAGCTTGAAAAATCCACCCGTGTGAAGGCAAGAGTAAAAGCTCATGCTCTCAGGGAGATCATAGAGTCCCATGAAAGGATCTTTGTCATGGGACATGAAAATACCGATATCGATTCCTTTGGAGCTGCCATCGGAGTCTACCGCGCAGTCAGACAGTTTGACAAAAAATGTCACATTGTCATAAACAATGTTACTCCTTCCATCAAACCCTTTGTGGATGCTCTGATAAATGATGAAGAATATGAGCCTGATATCTTTGCCTCAAGCTCCGATGCCATTCAGCTTGCTGACCATTCATCAGTTCTCGTCGTTGTGGATACCAACAAGCCGTCCATCACCGAATGTCCGGAGTTGCTCTCAAAATGCGGTACAATTGTCGTCCTCGATCATCACAGACAGGGAAACGAGACCATAGAAAATGCTACTCTTTCCTACATAGAACCCTATGCTTCAAGTGCCTGCGAGATGATAGCCGAGATCCTCCAATATATACTCGACGGCAAAAGGATCAAAAATATCGAGGCCGACACCATCTACGCCGGCATCATGATAGATACAAACAACTTCATGTCAAAGACAGGTGTGAGAACCTTTGAAGCTGCGGCCTTCCTCAGGAGGAACGGAGCCGACATCACAAGGGTCAGAAAACTCTTCAGAAATGATCTCAAAGACTACAAGGCCAGAGCGGAAACCGTCAAGAACTCCGACCTTTTCCACGGGAAATACGCTATAGCCGTCTGCCCTGCGCAGGGTCTTGATTCTCCCACCGTTGTGGGTGCACAGGCGGCAAACGAGCTCCTGAACATCAATCACGTCACCGCATCCTTTGTACTGACCCAGTACCAGAACAGGATATACATCTCGGCCAGATCCATAGATGAGGTTAACGTGCAGATGATCATGGAGAGAATGGGCGGCGGCGGTCATATGAACATAGCCGGGACACAACTGTCAGATATGTCAATGGAAGAAGCCAGAAATCTTCTGGAAGAAACTATCGAAAAAATGGAACAGGAGGAATCGATCTGATGAAAGTAATATTGCTTGCGGATGTAAAATCCCTCGGAAAAAAGGATGATATCGTTGAGGTTAAGGAAGGCTATGCCAGAAATTTCCTCTTCACAAAAAAGCTGGGGGTTCCGGCTGATAATAAAAACCTGAACGATGTGAAGGTCAGAAAAGCGGTTGAAGCAAAACAGGCTGAGGCCCGCCTTGCCGAGGCAAAGGAAGCAAAGGAAAGGATCGAAGCTGTCACCGTGACCTGCACCATCAAGGCAGGAAAAGACGGGAAAGCCTTTGGATCCGTATCCACAAAAGAGATAGCGGAGATCGCAAAAAAACAGCATGGACTCGAGCTTGACAAAAAGAAGCTCATCCTTTCCGAGCCCATAAAGAATCTCGGCAGCTACAAAGTTCCGGTAAAGCTCCATCCTGAAGTCACAGCCGAGCTGAAGGTCGAAGTGGCAGGAGAATAACTATGGATACCTCCCTGGAAAAAGCCGGTTCGGTACTCCGTGTGCCGCCACATGCCGCTGAAGCGGAGCGTTCTGTCATAGGAGCCATGTTCCTTTCAAGGGATGCGATAATGACTGCCTCTGAATTGCTGAGTTCACAGGATTTCTATGACAGACGCTATGGTCTCATCTTTGAAGCCATAAGCGAGCTTTTCAACGAACAGAAGCCCGTGGATGATGTGACCATAGTCAGCCGCCTGCGGGAAAAGAATGCCCCTGACGAGGTCTGTAACCTGAACTTCCTCGGAGACATCATTGATTCTGTTCCCACCTCGGCAAATGTGGCTTATTACGCAAATACGGTCCGTGAAAGGGCCCTGAGACGCAAGGTCATAAAGGTCTGTGCCGACATCGAAAATGAATGCTACACCGGCGGCACTGAGACCGACGATCTCATAAATGAAACAGAAAAAAGGATCCTTGATCTGGTGCAGAACAGAGGTCATGGAACTTTTGTACCCATACAGGAGGTCGTGATCGAGGTACTCCGGCACATCCAGGAGGTCTCCAAATCCGAAAGCCATATCACCGGGGTTCCCAGCGGCTTTGATGAACTTGACAGGATGACTGCCGGCTTCCAGCCCTCGGATCTGGTACTTATCGCTGCCCGTCCCTCCATGGGAAAGACAGCTTTTGTTCTGAACATAGCCCAGTACGCCTGCTTCAGGCAGAACAAGCATGTACTCATATTCTCTCTCGAGATGTCAAAGGAGCAGCTGGTCAACCGTCTGCTGGCCATGGACTCACATGTTGATTCCTCAAACATCAGGGATGGAAAACTTTCGGATGATGACTGGAAGAGCATCATAGAAAGTGGCGGAACGGTGGGAAGATCAAATCTTGTCATAGATGATACTCCCGGTATCGCGGTGTCGGAGCTTCGTTCAAAATGCCGCCGGTACAAGATAGAGCATGGTCTCGACATGATCATCATAGACTATCTGCAGCTCATGAGCGGAAGCAGGGGAGGCAAAAGCGACCAGTCAAGACAGCAGGAAATCTCAGATATATCCAGAGCACTGAAGGCTCTGGCCAGAGAGCTCAGAGTTCCTGTCCTGGCACTCTCGCAGCTTTCAAGAGCACCCGAACAGCGGCAGGATCACAGACCACAGTTGTCCGACCTGCGAGAATCAGGTGCCATTGAGCAGGATGCCGACCTTGTCATGTTCATTTACAGGGATGATTACTATAATGAGGACAGCGACCGCAAGGGCATAGCCGACATCATCATAGCAAAGCACAGAAACGGTGAGATCGGCAAGGTGCCTCTTGTATGGCTGGCGTCACTTACGAAGTTTGAGAATATGGAGCCCGGCCAAACAGAAGAAACATGAGAAAAAATATGCTATAGGGCGGGACGGTAAAGAAGTTTTCAAAATAGGATGCCGCAAGCATGGCAAAAATTGCCGCAAATGCAAACCCCTTTATCTTTCTGTCCCCCTTTGCCATATGAGCATTGTTCATGGCAGTGCACAGAAGTATCAGTATGAGAAAAAATACAACGGTCCCGTGTACAGTCAGGATATCAAAGAGACCGTTGTGAACCTCGAAAATATCAAAGCTTTTCAGCACATAGGACGAGCCTATCCCCGTAACAGGATGGGCAAAATAGGCAGCCCATAGTTCCTTCCATATGAGGTGCCTGCCGGAAAACAGATCCTTGTACAGAAATCTACCGGCTATCCCCTTTTCTCCCAATACAACATATACCATGGTAAAGAGCACACTTCCCGCTGTGGCTATGATAAGGAGTATGGTAAAGAGAAGCCTGTCCGATATCAG
Organism: Lachnospiraceae bacterium; assembly: GCA_017444545.1. Lineage (GTDB taxonomy): Bacteria > Bacillota > Clostridia > Lachnospirales > Lachnospiraceae > NK4A144. The sequence continues at coordinate 10,347 of JAFSWJ010000352.1, read as the reverse complement.
TATACGCCTGATGACAATAGCAAAACCAAAGACCAGTATCCCTGCCATTGCACAGCGGCTGTGATAGAGAGTTGCATAAATAAAGGCCGTCAGATACATCATTATCTGTGCCAGTGTCAGATAATCATAGCCCTTTTCCTTTTTCATAAATTCCAGGAACATCACGCTCATCATCATAAACAGCATGAAGGTCAGTCCGGCCATATTGAAATTGTAATCCCATCTGACAAAGGAATACCATAAAACAGTCAGTATCCCTCCCGCTGCCGCTATGAACATCTTAGTCTTCTCACGAAGCCTCAGATAAAATGACGACACAAAGATCAGACAAAGATCCGCCGGTATGAAAAAAGCCCCCTTGTTTGAGCCTATGACTATCAGGTTGATGCCGGTGATCAGAGTTGTGACCACCGCCAGAACAACCCTCATATCCCTTGCAACGATCATCTCTTTCACATGAGGTACAAGCAGCATCGTCAACACAATGAAAACAATGAGGGACGCATATCTGCCAAACACATCATAGACCCTCTGGTTTATGAAAGATGTCAGCAGCAGGTACACAAATAATCCCGCCAGTATGTAGTCTTCTCTGTCTTTTATCTTTTCCAAAGCTCTTTTACCTTTTTCTCAGCGATTTCCCTGATCTGCTTATAGTATATCAAAAACACGGCAAGAGTAATGGCTGCATTGTACACATGATAATACGGGACCATACGCATGCAAAGGATCCCTTCTGCCAGGATCAGAATGTACACGCAGCTGTCTTTTATTATACTGATGTTCATCCTCACATGTTTCCTTGTCCTGAAAAAGGCTATGGCAAACATACAGAAATACGAGATCAGTGTCGCCGTTGCCGCTCCTATGAGTCCAAAAGCCATAATAAGAACATAGTTCAGTATCATGTTGAGGACTGCCCCCGCAGACGTGGCATAACCCATGCTCTTCGGATCCTTATATGCAAGGCATATTGATCCCAGAAATCCGTTTAAGGCTCCGAAGATCACGGATATCAGGAGGAAGGGCACATAATAACGCGCCACGGCAAAGCCCTTTTTGAACATAAAGGTACTTAAAGGAGTGAGAAACAGGAGAATGACGGCGCATCCAAAGGTCATCACCGTGTTATAGAGAGTGTAGAGCCCTGAAAAGAATTCCACACTGTCCTTTTCCCTGTAGCTTTTTGTCGCAGACATCTGAAAGCTCTGGGCAAAGATCCTCTGGAAGACCATGAGGATCGCAGGTATCTTGTAGGCGGCACCGTAAATCCCGTTTGAAGATGTTCCAAGCATCAGCAGTATATAAAAACGGTCAAGCGCATTGTTGATCCAGCTTGAAGTAGAATAGAGGAGCATACCCCTTCCGTAGGAAAACATCTCCGCAGACAGAGCCCTGTCTTCCTCCGCTTTCAAAAGACCGGTTCCTCCCATCAGAAAGAACATCAGTACAGCGCTGATAAAAAATGCAGCCATCTGGGAAAAAAGATATCCGTAAAGTCCCAGATGGAACACCAGTAAAAAGATCATGTTCGATGCTATTATGACAGCCGTGCAGGATACGGATCCCGTTATCATGACCTTCACATTCTCCGAACCCTGACAGAAAAGCAGCATGAATTCATAGAGGGCATCACACAGATAGATCATTGCAAAAAGAGCTGCGTAAACCTTGAAGTTCCTGTCTATGGGAAGGATGATCACAACAGCACAGACAAGAAAGACCGCTGCCGCGGAAAACAACACCCTCCTCAGCCCGGTACGAAGGATCCCTCCTCTTTTGTCGGGATTTTCGATCCCGTACCGGAGAGCAGCCTCACCTGCATTAAAGGAAAGCAAAGGCACCGCGAGAAGAAGTGCCGACTGGAATACGTCGGCCGTACCGTATTCCGAGGTTGAGAGCACATCTGTATAAAAGGGCACAAGAAAGAACACCAGCAGCTTTGATACGAAGTTGCTGACCGTGAAAAGAGCCATATTTGACAGGAGATAACCTGTCCTGGACTTACCCTCTGTCTTTTTCACGGAATACCTCCAGCAAAAGCAGGAAAAGCACCGGACTGTAGTCAGCCCACATCAGATCCATATCTATAAAGGATTCAAAAAAGATCGCAAAGACTGCGGCAGATGCTATATGCGTGCTCCTGTCGGATGTCACATGCCTTCCGGCGTTTACGAGCGTTTTTATTATGAGAAAGGCTGCAATGGCAAAAACTATGATTCCATGAACTGCCAGAATATCATACATGGCGTTGTGGATGTTGTATTCAAAAAAAGACCGCAGCTCATAGCCCGATCCGATGCCGGTCAGCAGGTGAGTCTTCAGCATCTCCCAGATCTCCGCCCATATGTCCTCCCTGCCGGAAAAGATGTTTTTGTAGAAAAAAGGCATCTGCGCATTGAATCCCGTACGGGACAGGCTGACATAGGCCCAGACAAAAAGCAGGGAGCCGAATACAGCAAAAGCCGACAGAAAAACGTATTTCTTTTTGTGTACCGCCGGGTCAAAAAAGAGAAAAAGAAAATAGAAAAAAATGAAAAACACCAGTGCCATGAATGCTCCTCTGGCCAGATGCCAGAGTATCAGAGTAAAGGTTCGCAGAAAAGCAGCTACAATGAAAAAACCGAAAAGCACGTTTTTTTCCGCAAGACGCGAAAGAACGATCAATGCGGCAAACAGTGTGAACACGGTATAGGTGGCACCGGTATTTGAATTGTAGGAAAAAGCCCTGTCATAAAAGAACCAGGAGGCATACATCAAAAAGAAAAAGATCTCGAGCATCTTCATCTGAAAACGGGAAAGCTTCACCCTCTCCCCCATATATATCACCAGGAGAAAGTCGGCCAGTATCAGTATGCAGCCGAGATTTGAACCTATGATGAGGAGATTTATGAAGGCTGTGACCACCGCAAGTCCGGTGAGGATCAGCGCAGTATCCCTGTTTTTCAGTCTTTTAATGATGTCTCCCTTTATCAACAGGAGAAGCGATAAGGCTGCAAATATGATGAGGGAGTTGTACTTTTCGGTGATATGGTAAAAATACGGGAAGCTCCAGGTCCCCGCAAAAAAGACCATCATCAGGATCAGGGGTATGAAAGCCAGCCTGTCCTTTATGATCAGAGACTTTTCATTATTTTCAGAAGCTGCCTTACTCTGGCTTGCCATGAGGTTGACTCCTTATCAAGCTCGCACAGCAGTCTCACGTGGTTCTCCTGCCTGAAAAGATTTTTGATCTTTTCTGCGATCTCGTCTGTATCTTCAGTATCCTTTATTATATCACTGTCCTCATATTTTTTGATGACTGACAGCGCCCCGCACTTTGCGGATATGAGTATCTCTGTCTGTGAAAGCAGGGCCTCAAGCGGAGCAAGACCGAAAGTTTCAAAGCGGGAATTCTGAATGAATAGTCTGTTCTTTTTGTAAAGTTCCATCAGCTTTTCGTGAGAAACAAGACCCTCATTTTTCACAAAGGGAAAGGAGTTTATCTCTGCGGTGTCGGCACCCTCATCACCGCAAACCGTCAGCGTGATATCAGGATATCCGTCATTTACGAGCTTTTCTATGGCACGGCAGATATTCACGATCCCCTTCCTCGGCATACCGCCGCCAACAGTGATGATACCGTGCGGATCCCTGCGCTCCACCGACACATCCTCCTGCATCAGCTCCCAGTCTATTCCGTTTGTGAGATGCTCGGTCTTGTGCGCATGCTGCGGGTAATTCTCCTTTAACCACTCCTCAAACTGCCTCGACACGGCAAGGATAAGGTCGGTTTTTTCAAGCATCTTTCTTTCAAGGCGTGCCATCCCTTCATCCGGCACCCTGTTCATCCTGTTTTCATACTCAACGCAGCCGTGCATGAGATAGGCGGATTTTTTCCCAAACAGCCTGCATAGATCCATCCCGTATATATTCTGCTTTGAAAAGCCCGAAAAAAGCACCGCATCGCACTTTGCAAGCTTTGCCGGCAGTTCAAAGGCCCTGCCTGTCTTTGAAATGCTTTTCAGATACAGGGTATTTTTCGGGGCATTTCTGATAAGGGCATCCGTGACTATGGCAGGTCCGGTACCGGAGAAATTGTCTCCCGCTATGAATAATACAAACTCATCCTTTTTTGTGCTCAATCCTGTACTCCCTGCGGCCATCACACATACTCCTCCATGCCCTTTTCATGGATATCTCATTTCTGTACAGCTTTCTTTTTCTCAAAAGGAACTGAAGCGAAAGAAAATACCAAAGACGATCGTCCATAGCCTCATAGCCCGCCCCCCTGTCAAAAAAGAATGTCTCGTTGTACCCTTTAAACCATCCCGACTCCTGGGGCAGAAGGTGTGCTATCCTTTCAGGCACATAAACGATCCTGATGCCCCTGTCCATGGCCCTGAAAAGAAATATATTCTCTTCTCCCATACTGTATCTGGCTCCCGACCCGAACTCCGTATCAAACCGCAGATCTCCAATGATGCTGCGCCTGACCGCTATCTCCGGGGAAAAGATCCTCATGGAAGGAAGCTTTCCCAAAGGTCCCTCTTTCCTGAGAACAGGAGTCTTTCTTTCAGGTCTTTCTATGAAAAATACCAGGATCCCGGCATCGGGATTTCTGTCAAATGCCGCATTGATCCTTTCAAAGGCATCGTCATCATATCTGACGTCGTTATCACACAGGATCACCCTGTCAGAACGCGCATTCTCAAGCGCCTCATTCCGGCTTATGGAAAGCCCGCGTTTTCTCGACTCTCTCACGTATATATTTCCATATCTGCCGCCCTGTTCATATTCATTATCATTTCCGCATTGATTGATAATAAGAACGTCGGTGCGGATATTAAGCATATCCACATAGTGGAGTGAATCATCTTTATCCATTACCGAGAGCAGCACCTGCAGCCTGTTCCTCATGATCTAAACCCTTCTTGCCACCGCATGAAACGCATAAAAAACAAAGCAGTACGCACTCCTTAAGACTCCCAGTCCCTCCACATTTCTGTACAGGTTCCATAGTCTTTTGACCGCTGTCTTTTTGTTTGAGGACAGTGTTCCTGCACTCCTCCGGTAAAGAGTCAGCGGTCTGTTCAGACCGTAGGCCCTGTAGCCGGATCTGAGTATCTTCCACCAGGTGGCTGTGTCCTCGCTTGGCACATCAGGCATTTCTATCATGCTCTTTGAGATCTTTTCCGTGTCAAACATCACCGTGCTGGTAAAGATCGTTGTATTTTTCAGTGCCTTTTTGTAGGTCATCTCCTTTGGGACTCTGACCATCCTGTCTATACTGACCCCCTCCTCATCAGCAAAACAATAGCCGGTAAAGGAGAAAGCACAATCCTTTTCCCTCATAAATTCAAGCTGAAGCCTCAGTTTTTCAGGCTCCCACAGATCATCAGCATCAAGAAATGTGATGTACCTGCCTTTTGCCATTTCTATACCCATGTTTCTCGCCTTTGCAGGACCCAGAGGCTCTTTTGAGGAATAAAAGCAAAAGCCCTCCTTTTCACACAAGGTCTTCAGTATATCCCCGCTTGCATCCGTAGAAGCATCGTTTATAAATATAACCTCTCTGCTCTCGCTGCAGTCCTGTGAAAGAATGGAGGCTGCGGTTGCATGCAGAAAGGGCTCTGCATTATGAACCGGTATTATTATCGATACCAGGGGCGCTGACATCTTCTTTTGCTCCTTCCGTACTTTCTTTTGTAAACAGTATCTTGACCGTCAGTATTATGAGCCTGATATCGAGCCACAGTGAATACTGCTCCATATAATAAAGATCAAATTTCAGCTTATCATAGGGTTTGGTATTGTATTTTCCGTAAAGCTGGGCATAGCCTGTGATGCCTGCCCTGATCTTCATCCTGTATGAAAACTCGGGCATATCCTCAATGTATTTTTTGATAAATTCCGGTCTTTCGGGTCTGGGACCCACAAAGGACATATCTCCTTTAAGCACGTTGAAAAGCTGCGGCAGCTCATCGATTCGAAGCTTTCTGATTACTGATCCTACGGGAGTGATCCTCGGATCCTTTTCACGTGCAAGAACAGCCACTCCGTTCTTTTCGGCATCCACTATCATGCTCCTGAATTTAAGCATGGAAAACTCTCTGGCATTTTTTGTACACCTGATCTGCCTGTAAAAAACCGGTCCCCCGTCAGAGAGTTTTATGACAAGAGCAGTCAGAAGCATAAGTGGTGACAGGATGATCAGAAGAATCAGTGAGAGTATGATGTCAAAGAGTCTTTTGATAACCCTTTCCTCATATTCAAAAGGGTTTGCTTCCGTCAAAAGCAGCGGTGTATCAAAGAGATTCACGGGCTCCGCACCGTTCAGTATGATATCCGAGATATTCGGTGCCGAGTATATCCTTTTGGAGTTTTCATAACAGTATTTAAAGATGCTGTTCCGCTTTGAAGTCGAAATATCCCAGAGCATTACCGTATTGTGGGAATCTATCTTTTTTTTGATATCTCTCATGTCCTCATCGGCTGAGATCCTGTCTATGATATTGAGCCTGTCTGTTCTGCTTGAAAGTCTCTTTGTGAGCTCCCCGGCTGATCCTCTCTGATAAATTAGGAGGACATCCATAGGCTTGAAGAGTTTTCTGTAGCCCTTCCCCAGCATTGCTATCCATAGTGACGAAAAAACAGCCTCCAGCAAAAAAACCTTTGCAAGAGGAAGAACATCCGGAAATTTCAAAGACTGCAGGACCATCAGCACGTAATATGCTGTATTTGAAAACAGAAGTGTGAAAAAATGTGAAAAGATGACTTCCGTATCCTTTCGAAGTCCCACGAGAAGCCCGCCGAAAACTCTCCCGGAAAAGATCAGCAATGATATGAAGATCAGGGCCATGAGTACGTGGCCCCTGAAATACAACTGGGTACGAAACTGTGGATTGTAATAAACATTCAGCACATAGAGAGCAAGTGCCGTCTCACACACGACAAGAAGACCTGCCGTCAGGAGTATGTAGAGTCTTTTCAGAGCATCCTTTGTTCTCATCAACGTTTTCCTTTAAGCAGGAGCAGGAACGCTCCGGGCAGACCCAGAAGCCTCATGAGCGGAGGCAGGGGATAGAGCACCCTGTACTGCTTCAATGCTTTTTTCTCAAATCTGATATAATGCGAGGCATATTTGATGCGAAGGAGAGACATCCTTGTATTTCCCACCCTCTGTCCATAGTACAAAAACCATGCTGTGGGATTTTCATCTCTCAGGCGTTTCACATCATCCGTATAACCATGCCTGATTATCTCGCATATCGTAAGGATCTTCGGCAGAACGCAAAAAACCCTGCCCCTGTCGATCCGGTCATACACATAATCCTCTGGCACATATTTCTCACCGGGTATCTCCGGAAAGAGATTCTTTTTCAAAAGGTCTGTTCTAAGAACCAGAGTAGTCTCCCCCTTAAAACCCCTTTCATACAGACCCTTTAAGGTTGTGTCGGAATTGTCCGGGAATCTCTGGCCATAGAGGGTATGCCCTTCATCCGAACCCTTGTGGGCTATGATCCCTGCAAAAGAGTCGTTGTTTTCGACCTTTTTCCACGTTTCCAATATATCATTTACGGCATTTTTTGTAAAATGATCATCCGAATCAAGGCAGACAAAAAGCGGTGTTTCAGCCATCACCACTCCCCTGTTGTGAGCCCTCATCTTTCCGCCGTTTTCCTGGTAATGATATATGATCGAAAGCTTTCCTTCCTCCTGGTATCCCTTTATGAGATCCCCTGTCCCGTCATCAGATCCGTCATCCACTACAAGCCAGACAAAATCCATGTTTTCCTGCATGCAAAGGCTTTTGTATACTCTTGGGAGGAGCTTTTTTCTGTTGTATGTCGGCGTGAATACCGTGAGCTTTTTCATTTGAACAACCTCTGCATCTCCCAGACTCCGGTATAGTCTGCAAGTTCAAAATCCTCATGCTCCTTCAGCTCATAGCGGTAGACTGAGCGGTTTGCGGTATGACCCACCGGGATCAGTCCGATCTCCTCAAGGTAATCCGCAATATCCGAATCCCTTGTCACGACCAGATATTCGGTATCAGTTTCCTCCAGAGCCTTTTTGAAAGCCTCCTCATCCATTCGCACACCCCGCCCTACCACAGCCAAAAGGCGGTTTTCATAGTTTTCCTCTGCGCGGATCGCTTCGGAGTCCACCCCGTTTGTTATCGCGTCAATATATTGCTCCCGGTCACAGGCAAGCAGGATCGAAGCATCATACTGGCGGATCTGCATGTTGTAATCATACTCTGCCATGACCTTTGGAAACTGTTCATCGCTGTCTTTGTGTATGATGTCACAGACCTGCAGCAGCTCTCCCGGCATCTGGTAGATATTTGTATTTCCCGAGTAACCGTTCTCATAGATGAAGCTGCCTGCCGTACCAAAGATACAAAGAAGGATCAGCGAAATGACCGTTCCCCTGACCATGTTTTTTGAAAACCTGAAGACTATGTTCACTGCCGCAAAAGAGACCGCCGTTATCACCGGAAACATCCAGAAGAACCTGTAGTATTCCTTGTTCACATCAAAAAAGCGATTCAGCACAACCGGAAAGACAGGATTGAACACGGTGAGCAGACCTGTCACAGCCTGGGGTAGAAAAATGAGCCTCTCTCTCTTCTCTCCCTTCACTGCAATAAATATGATCACAAAAAGATACAGCAAAAGGTAAAGTGTACCCTCTCCGTAGTACCCCACACATTTAAAGATATATGAAAATCCGGCATCATTAACATTCAGGGTCTGCATCTTTCACCTCGGATACGTATACAAAACAAACATCCCCTTCACATAAGCCACATACACAAGCACCAGAGCGATCCCCGGGATCATGCATGCAAGGGATCTTACCGCGATGGCCGGGGCCTTTTTTATGATACAGAGGGGAAGGATGGTGGTGGCTATCATGGCAGGTACGAGCATGTTTGATGAACTTGAAAGCACCGGCGCCCCCAGGGCCACAAGCAGGAGCAGCCTCCAGTTTTCTTTTTTTTCCGCATCCTCAAGTATATTGATATAGATATAGAATATCCCGGGCAGCACCACGTTTGCCAGAAGGCATTTTCCTTCATAAGTCCTTGTCGTCAAAAAAACCGAAGGAGTGAATATCGTGGTAAAGAAAAAATTCATGAAGCCGGCAAATATGATGAAAAGCGTGGTTTTTCCGGCATTATCTCCAAATATCTTTTTGCCCGTCATATAAAGCACCATGTTTGTGAGCAGGATCGAGACCCCCGCCATCACGGTCTTGCACCAGATGAGGGGATGTATCCCGGTGATATCACAGAGTACAGCATCATTTAAGGGAAAGACTGCAAAGAAATACCTCATCTCAAAATGATCCTGCCAGTTCCCGGTGTAGGGATCGTAGATGTTGAGAGTATCGGTCCTTACGGACGTGGTGACGTTTGCCACATAGTAGGCGGCATCAAGAGTGAACTGATAGTTGTATATGATAATAAAAGCCTCTATTGCTGTGACTGCAAGGATGATGATAAAAAACCTTCCCTCCTTTTCTGCCTTTTCGCTTATGCCGGAAAGAAACTCCTCCCTGTTTTTGAGAGCTTTCAGGATGATCAAAACCAGTGAAAAGGAACATACGGTGATCACCACCGTGATCCATACGGAGGTCAGAAGGGACAGCGGTCTGAAAAGCAGCATGACGGGTATGCAAAACAGCGCAAAGAGCAGATAATAAAGAAAAAAGCCCGTAAAAACGGCTTTTGTCACCGAAAAAGATCCCTTCTTCCCGAGACTGAAGGGGATCGATCCGAAAAGGAAATACATTATCATATTAAAAAACATAAAAAATACCGCGGTCAGCACACGGATCATTTTTTTTCAACCTTCTCTTTCAGTGCGTCGATCTGACGCTGCTGCTCTTCGATCGTATTCTGCTGCTCCGTTGTAAAGCGGTACATGCTGTTGATCTTTGAATTCAGCGTCAATACAGCAGCAAAAAGTATCAGCGCAAGGATCAGTGCTGCAGCAAATCCGGTCTTTATGAGCATCCATTTTTTCTTATTATCCACAATATCCTCCGCGGTCCCGCTGTCTGTTGCGGCTTTTTTCATCCGGGAAAGCTGCGGAGCGAGCTTTCCGCATAGAAATTCTATCAGCGGCGCTGCTCCAATGATGATGAGACCTGCATAAAAACACAGGCCCTCCGTCGTCTTCAGTTTGAAAAAAGCCGGCAGTATGAGAAATGCCGGCAGAAGACACACCTCTGTTATCCTGAAAGCCTTTTTGTCGGAAAGATAGAGGACAAGCAGGCCTGCAAGCAAAAATGTCATACCTTGAGAGACTCCCTGTCCTGAGCCTTGTACCATTCATATTCAAGCCTGATGCCGTC
>JAFSWJ010000040.1 GCA_017444545.1 Lachnospiraceae bacterium | reverse complement strand
TGATGGAATATGAAACCCTGACGGGGCTTAGTGTGGAGGAGTCCCGGAAAAGACTGACAGATAATATAAGCGTATCCTGTTCTGATGTGATGGTCCCGCTTGAAGAGGCCTGGGGTCGTATCATATCAAAGGATATCATCGCAAGGGAGCCGGTGCCCGATTTTGAGCGCTCGGCCATGGACGGGTATGCCGTGATGTCAGATGATGTGTCCCTTGCAGGCAGTGAGTCCCCCGTGCAGTTAAAGGTCACCGGCGAGGTTTTTGCGGGAGATGATTCAAAGGCTGCGGCTGCAGCCGGCACGGCTTTGCGCGTCATGACGGGAGCAATGATCCCGGAAGGCTTTGATGCAGTCATCAGGCAGGAGGATACCGACTGCGGTGAGGATACGGTAAGGATCTTTGCAGGCGCCGCACCCGGCAAAAATATCTGTCCCGTGGGTGAGAATATCAAAAAGGGAGAGAAGGTCCTGAAAAAAGGGGACAGGATAGGCAGGATGGAGATCGGGCTGTTGTCATCCATGGGCATTTCAAAGGTTCCCGTGAAAAGTCCGGTTCGTGCCGGCATCATCTCCACCGGGGATGAGCTGACAGCTGTGGGAAAAGACAGAGGACCTGCAGGGATCTACGGAAATATCTCATACATGCTTTCGGCCTCTGTCAGGGCGGCAGGCTTTGAGGTGTCCTGCGACAGGATATGTCCCGATGATGCAAAAATCATAAAGGAGGAGATAAGGTGTGCCCTTGCGGTCTCCGATGTGGTGATCACAACAGGCGGAGTCTCCGTCGGGAAAAAGGATCTGATACCTGAGGTTCTGGATTCTCTCGGCGCAGAAACGCTGTTTTACGGATCGGATATCAAGCCCGGCGCACCGACCAGGGGAAGTGTCCTTGACGGAAAGGTGATCCTTTCTTTGTCGGGAAATCCCTACGCAGCCCTTGTAAATTTTGACCTGTATTTCTGGGATGTGGCTGCAAAGCTTACGGGGAGTTCTTATTATGAGACGAGGACTCACAAGGCGATTTTGCTTGACTCCTATGAAAAAAGGAATGACTGCAGGAGGTTTCTGCGCGCACGCTTTGACGGCGAACAGGTCTCGCTTTCGGGAGGCGCAGACAGGTCGTCGGTCATAGGGGATATGGCCGGCTGCAACTGCTATGTGGATGTCCCTGCAGGAAAAACGTACACCGCCGGCGATATCGTCGACATCGTCCTCATGCAATTTATGTGACAGGGGGACAGTCCCCCTGTCACATTCCCGCACCCCTGAGTCTTGAGCACTTTTCAGGTATCATAACGGCTCGAAAAAGGGCGTCGCAAAACAGCACCTGCGTCCCCGGCGAAGCCTAAGGCGGCGTCAGCATGTGACAAGGGGACAGTCCCCCTGTCACATACAGGAAGAAAATATGAAGCAGATCAGCATCGGGATCCTTGCCGGCGGGAAGAGCTCCCGCATGGGCACAAACAAGGCCCTCATCAAACTGAATAACGAAACCATCATCGGGCGGCTTGCAAGGGAACTTTCCTGTTTTGGCAGCCCCTTGATCTCTGCTGCAAAAAAAGGTCTCTACGAGGACCTTGAGGGCCGGATCGTTATCGATGAAAACCGCGACATCGGCCCTATTGAGGGCATCAGGCAGATAATAAAAACGGCAGACAGTGAATATGTATTCATCTGCGCTGCGGACATGCCCTTCATCACGGCAGATCTTGTCAGATACATGGAAAAATTCACCTTTTCCGGGCAGGATGCCTATGTGATCAGAACAAAGGACCGTCTCCATCCGCTGTGCGCCATCTACAAAAGAACGGTACTGCCCGTTATAGAGGAACTCATCAGACAAGGCAGATACCGCCTGACAGAGATCCTTGACCGTGTGGACACCTGCTATATTTCCCTGGAATACACGATATTCGGCGAAAAATGCGTCAAAAACATCAACACAAAGGACGATCTGAAACAGATATCAAAGCCCTTTGTGTTCTGCGTCTGCGGATATTCGGGCAGCGGCAAGACATGGCTCATCGAAAAGCTGATAAACGAGTTCAAAAAAAACGGTCTGTCGGTCAGCGTATTAAAGCATGACGGCTGCGATAAATACGGGGATGTCCCGGAAAGTGACACGGACCGATATATGAAGTCGGGCGCACTTTCTGCCGCGATCTTTTCGGACACCAGGTTTTCCCTGCACTCGTCAAAGGCCGGAAGCCTTGATGAAATGCTCGGACTTTTAGAGAACCTGTCCGGCCCGCCCGATTACATCATCGTGGAGGGCGCAAAGGAAAGCCCGCTTCCCTCTGTTGAGGTAACGGGTCCCGACAAAAAAAGGATCCCGCAAAAAAGCAGCATAATATGTACGGTGACCGCAGAAATATCCCCTTTTGAGACTGACCGCCCGGTTTTCGGACGGGACGATATCGAGGGGATATTTGATTTTATCAGGGGATATTTTGAATATATTTTTGAAGGTGAGATATGAAAAGCATCAGAACCGAAGACTCAGCGGGATGTGTACTGGGCCACGACATCACACGGATCATACCCGGCATTGAAAAAGGCCCCGTTTTCAAAAAGGGTCATATAATAAAAACGGAGGACATTCCCGTCCTGCTTTCTGTCGGCAAGGAAAACATCTATGTTTATGAAAAGACCGAAGGAATGCTTCACGAGGATGAGGCGGCGCAGGTCCTGAAGGATATCGCCTGCAAAAATGCAGACAATCTGCGCTTTTCCGGTCCCTCGGAGGGAAAGATCGAGATCATTTCCATGATCGACGGTCTCCTTGAGGTGAATTCAAAGGCACTCCTTGCCATAAACAGCATCGATGGTCTCATGATGGCAACCCGCAAGGGCAATACCCCGGTGAAGGCGGGGGACAGGCTTGCAGGAACCAGGATCATCCCGCTTGTGATCGAAGAAACCGTGCTTGAAAAAGCAAAAAAGGCGGCAGGCGGTGAGCCCGTATTAAAGGTGCTTCCCTATAATAAAACCGTCTACAGCATGGTGGTCACGGGAAACGAGGTGGCAAAGGGGCTGATCAAAGATGCCTTTTCGCCGGTCCTTGAAAGAAAGCTGGGAGAATACGGCGCAGATTGCAGGCAAAAGACCATACTTTCAGATGACAGCAAAGCCATAAAAAAAGCCATCCGTGAGGGCATCGAAAACGGGGATGACCTGATCCTTGTGACAGGCGGCATGAGTGTTGATCCTGACGACAGGACTCCGCTTGCCATACGTGAGAGCACCGACGGGGTGGTATCTTACGGCGCGCCGGTGCTGCCGGGGGCCATGTTCATGCTTGCATACGCATTTTCTGAAGGAAGGCGGATCCCCGTCATGGGGCTTCCGGGCTGTGTGATGTATGCAAAAAGGACCATATTTGATCTGGTTCTGCCCAGGATCCTTGCGGGGCAGGTCCTTTCAAAGGAGGATCTGACCGGATACGGCGAAGGAGGTCTTTGTCTTTCGTGCGATGTCTGTACCTGGCCAAACTGCGGCTTCGGGAAATGAAGGAGGAAAAATGAGCGGATTATCTCATATCGATAATAAAGGAAAGGCTGTAATGGTGGACATTTCCGAAAAGGCCGTGACAAAAAGGCAGGCAAGGGCTGCAGGTATCATCAAAATGACACCAAAGGCCTATGATGAAGTAAAAAAGGGCGATGTGAAAAAGGGAGATGTATTTTCAACTGCCCGCATCGCCGGCATCATGGCGGCAAAAAACACTTCATCCATGATACCGCTCTGTCATCCGCTTCTGCCGGAAAACATTGAGGTTGAGCTTTCATATGATGATAATAAGTGCGGCATCCGCTGCGAATGCACCGTTACCCTTTCGGGAAAGACCGGGGCTGAGATGGAGGCTCTTACAGGCGTAAGCGTTGCCCTCCTGACTGTCTATGATATGTGCAAGGCTTTAGACAAGGGAATGGTCATCGAAAAAATCAGGCTTTTGTCAAAGGACGGCGGAAAGAGCGGACATTATGAGAGGAATGAAAAAAATGAAGAATAAAAAAATGATAACGGTTTTGGCCGCGGTTATATTTGCGGCGGTTTTTATTATGGGATGTGCGGAAAGGACAGGGAAAAAGAAGGAGGTCTCAACGCTGACCGTGTTTGCGGCAGCATCTCTGACCGACGCAATGGGAGAACTTCAGGAGATCTATGAAAGGGAGCATCCTGACACAGAGCTGGATTTTTCCTTTGGGGGATCCGGGGCCCTGCGGACCCAGATAGAAGAAGGCGCTCCCGCCGATGTTTTCATCAGTGCCGCAACAGACCACATGGATGCTCTTGAAAAGGGCGGTTT
>JAFSWJ010000039.1 GCA_017444545.1 Lachnospiraceae bacterium | reverse complement strand
CTGTCTGTGGTATACTGAATGCCAGAAGACACACTGTTAAAAGACATATTCCTGCCTTTTTCTTTTCACGAGAGCATAGCATGAGCATTTTTCGCATAATAAAAAAATGTGATATCATCCTTGCCGCAGTACTGATCCTTGTCTGCACCCTCCTTCCCTTCATCACCGGATCGGCGCCAAAGGACCCCGGACCGTCTTCCGTGGTGGTTGTCACAAAGGACGGTAAGTTCTTTGAAAGCTGCGGCCTTTTTGATGAAAGGATCATAGATACGGGATCGAACAGGATCGTTATAGATAAAGGTGAAGTCCGTATGGAATACTCCGATTGTAAAAACCGGATCTGCGTCCGTCAGGGAGCGATCAACCGGCCGGGACAGACCATCATCTGCATACCGAACCGTATCGTTGTAGAGATAAAAGGGGGTGACAGCGGCTATGATGCCGTCACGAGATGAAAAAAAACTGCCCGTCAGTCCATCCGGGCGCGTAGCAGTCTGTGCCGTGCTGGTCACACTTTCCATGCTGCTTTCATATATAGACTCCCTCATCCCGATACTTCCGCAGTTTCCCGGCATCAGGCTCGGTCTGGCAAACATCGTGATACTTACGGCCCTTTATATGCTGCCGGAGGGCTGTGCCCTTTTGATCAATATCATCCGGGTCCTGCTTGCAGGACTGCTTTTTACCGGAGTGACAGGGATGATGTATTCCCTTTCGGGAGCCATCTTAAGCTTTTTTGTGATGTATCTGCTCAAAAAAAGCGGCCTGTTTTCCATCATTGGAGTAAGCCTTGCAGGCGGTGCCGTCCACAATGCCGGGCAACTCTTCGTCGCCATCCTCCTCATCTCAAACACCGGAGTCCTGTATTACCTTCCCGTCCTGATCCTCACGGGAATCCTGACCGGAATCCTCACCGGCTTCATCTCCCACATATTGATCCAACGATTAAAGTACATATCATCAACCTGAACGGATTTACATTTTGACTCAGGTTGATGTCGCTGAAACTCTGCGGTTCAATATACAGTGCCTCGGGCACTTGAGAGCGCAGGCCCCGCAGTTTTTGCACTTCTCATAGTCGATCACCGCAATGTTATCCACCACATGGATCGCATCAAACTTACAGGTTTTTTCACACATCCCGCATCCGATGCAGCTGACCTTGCACACCGACATGGCATCCTTTCCAAAAGCTTTGTTGCTGCAAAGGACATTTACGAGGCTCTTTTCGGATACGATACTGATGAGATGGTTCGGGCAGGCAGCCACGCACTTGCCGCAGGCCGTGCACTTTTCCCTGTCGACCACCGCAACTCCGTCCACCACATGGATCGCATCAAAATCACAGACACTTTCGCAGTCTCCCAATCCTATACATCCGTAGGGACAGACCGCATTGCCGCCGTAAAGGGTTTTTGCTGCCCGACAGCTTTGTATACCCTCATATTCATAAAGTTTTCCGACGTTCTCCGTCTTTCCGTCACAGGCAACCAGACTTATCTTCCTGTCAGCTTCT
>JAFSWJ010000351.1 GCA_017444545.1 Lachnospiraceae bacterium | reverse complement strand
GTGATATGGCTTTTTGCAAAAGTATTTCTTTCGGCAGCAGGTGTGGGAGTGCAGGGCGTGAAGGATCCGCCCGGGGAAGGTCTTTCATGAGATACAACCTCAGGGGCGAAGAGCAAAAGGAAACAGGAAAGGTCAGGGAAAAAGCGGAGCACGGGGTATTGTCCTTTCTGCGATACTTCATTCCGGCAGTTGGCCCACTGTTTGTATATCTCTTTACGGAAGGTCTGTTTGTGGTACTGGGCTCCACGCTGCTGTACCCGAACCTCACCCATGAGGAGTTCATGAAGCAAAAGATGAACGTCTGCATGATCTTCGGGGTGCTGGTGACCTTTGTGATCCTGAAGAAGTATTCAAAGAAGCACGGGAGCACCTTTTTTGAGGATGCTTCGCTTTACCTGAAGGATCTGAGTATAATAAAATCCGCAGGCTGTGTCCTCTTCGGACTTGCAGCGGCGCTGGCCCTGTCGGCCTTTATCTCGCTTTTGCCGAAGGTCGGACCGGTGGCGGTTTACGATACCAATATTGACAGACTGTACGAGAGCTGGACATTATATCTCGGAGTACTTTTCAACACCTTTTTCACACCGCTTGTGGAAGAGGTGGTCTTCAGGGGATATATGCTCAACAGGCTTCTGCCCCACTGGGGTGAGAAAGCCTCGCTCATTGCCGTGAGCATTACTTTTGCTTTTTTGCACGGGACCTTTATCTGGATCCTGTATGCGTTTTTTATGGGTTGGATCATTGGAAAGATCTCGATAATTGAAGATAATATTTTTTACGCGGTCTGCATGCACACGGGCTTCAACCTGCTGTCATCGCTTTTGTGGTTCCTCTATCTTTTCAGACCGGGGACAAAGGAGGCTATGGCAGACAACAGCCTGCTCCTGCTCTGTCTTGGCATAGCCGGAGCATCAGTGGCACTGCTTATCGCAAAGGCGTACAAGGTTGAAAGGGAGAGTCTGTTCATAACCAGATTTTTCAGAGGGAAGATATGAAAGAACAAATGAAGGACATCGGAAAACTGCTCATGAAATGGGTCCCTGTAGGACTCATAGGACTTCTGGTCTTAGGACTTGTGACCCAGGGAGTGATACTTGGGATCTCAAACTATCTGTCCACCGGAACGATGAGCCTTACCGGGGATGATATAAGGGAGCTTTTCTCCCTGAACACCCTTATCTACGGCTTTGTGGAGATTGTGATCATACTGGTCCTGGTGCTGGTAAACGGAAACAGCTTTGTGCTGAAGGCATCAAAAAACATGCTCAAAAGCAAGGCTGACAGGGTTGAGGGCTCGCTTGAAAATTCCAGGTGGATGGAGGATTCCGAAAGGAATGAACTGTTCCCGAAGACCACGTTTTCAAAGCTTTCGGAACTGAAAAAGGACGGTATACCTCTCTATGCGGTCTACAACAGCAAAAAGAAGGACATGGACATAAACATCATCCCTCCGGCACACGGTATCATCATAGGTGCTACCGGTTCCGGAAAGACCACCACCTTTGTAAAT
>JAFSWJ010000350.1 GCA_017444545.1 Lachnospiraceae bacterium | reverse complement strand
TGTCTTCCCGCCTCAAACTCAAAGCCGTCCTGTCCTGAAAAGAATCCTCTCAGTGCATTTACGGAAATGTTCTTGTTTATCCTGTAACCGTCGATCCCGAACAGGCTTTCACTTTCGTACTCGGAAGCCTTGATATCATTAAAGCCTCTTTTTCCCTTCTCGCTGCTTCCGGTTTCCTTTTTCTTTTCCGCGATCTCAAGCCTGTAGGAAAGATCCTCGCTCGTTTTAAGCTCTGAGAAGCAGTATTCCATGTTTTGCGTGGTATAGCCCTGCTCCACATAGAGGAGTGAGGGAGCTGCAACGGTGGCATATTCCGTGGCTGCGCCTGTATTATCATAGCAGACCAGTTTGAACATGGCAGGCTTTTCCGCATTCTCTATATCCGTTTTCTGATAGCTGTAGCTTGTCTTTGTCAGACCGGTTTTGACATTTTCAAAGGTCTCACCGTCTTCCTTCAGTCTCAAAAGATCATATTTTTTGTACTTCAGAGATTTTGCAGGCTTCCAGGTCAGTTTGATGATCTGCTTTGCCCTGTCCACAACTGCCTTCATCTCGATATCTGCGCCATCCTTTGGAGGCTGGGGATCATCTCCGGTGGAAGGAGGAGTGGTGAATTCCTTTTTCACCTGGGACTCGCTGACAGAGAACACGTATTCCGTATCCGCAAAGAGGACCAGATTGGTGCTTGGAGTTACAGCCTTCTTTTCTCCTTTTTCATCATAATAAGTGTAAAATACCTTTGATGCACCCTTTGCTATCTCAAAGCCCTGAGAAAGATGATCACCGGATACAGTGCCTGCGCTCATCAGATCCACATAAATGGCGGTATTTGCGCTGTTCGTGACAGTGACCCTGTTGTAAGAGGGATTTACGATTACCTCGTTATCACTCAAAGGGGTCTTGGGCTTCTCATTTACACTTACGGTCACGCTGATGAAATTTGAAAAGCCGGTATAGGTTTTGACATTTCCGCTTATCGATTCTTTGGCGATACCGTCAATGCTGAGGGTCAGTGTACCTTTGTTCGAAAGATAATCATCTTCATAGATCTCAAACGGTTCGTCATATCCTTCAGGCCGGAACAGCCACGATGCCACGTAATCCTTATCCTCACCCTCTTCAAGGACGACTGATCCTCCGCTTACCACCGAAAACTCAAAAGCCGGTAAATCTCCCACAAATTTCTCTATCTTTGAAGCACTCACAGTCACACCCTTGGCAAATGCCAGATTCTCGCTGGTGCTGTTGATGCTCACGGTAATGTTTCCGCCGCTGAGTGATATAGTGTTGTCTACAATGATGTTCTCGGAAGCTGCTGCCTCTTCGGTCTCAGTCTCCTCTGCAGCTGCAGCTTCTTCAGTCTCTTTTCCTTCTGCTGCCTCTGCATCCTTTGCAGCCTCTTCATTTTGTGCAGGAGCTTCTGCCTCCGGCTCCTTTTCAGGCTCCGTCACAGTCTCTTCATCGGCAGGTGCCTCTGCCTGCGGTTCTGCAGTTTCTTCTGCAACGGGCAGCTCCGGCGGTGCTTCCACTGTCTCATTCCCGGAAACCGGGTCAGCGCCCTCTGTTGCATAAACGAGCGCATTCTGAGAAAACAGCATTGAAAGAGCAAGCACCAGGGCCACTACTTTTTTGTTAAAACGCTTTCTCCCTGAGTTCTTCATATTTCCTCCCTTTTTTTGATGGCCGTCACAGAGAACCGTCCCTCCGTTACGGCTGTGAATGATATCAACATTTTATATAGTATTCGAAACAAAATCAATAAAAATCGGGGATGAAGCAAAACTATGAAGACTATTCCACACCCTTGAGTGCATCCACCATATCGATGTTTTTTACCTTGCCGGAGAACATGAAATTGACCGATACCGACACCAGAAACGTCCCGCCGACAGACCAGACATAGGTGGGAAAATAAAGGATTGGGAACATATCGAGAGTGTCGGACACCGTCGTACAGATGACATAGAGCATGCCCCAGCCGGCCCAGAGACCGGCGATGATCCCGATGATGGTAAGCCACAGATTCTGCTTTTGCAGGATCTGCCTGATCTTTGGTGAGGAAAAGCCCAGCACCTTGAGTGTTGCCACCTCCCTCGTTTTTTCCACAAATGAAAGGACTCCCAGATTGTAGAGCACTACAACGCCCAAAAGCACTGCGGCAAGCACCATCACATACACCATGGCGTTCATTATCTCCATGGTCTCCGAAAATGCAGCCTTCATGCCTTCGATATTGAGAACGGTGGACACCTCATCCTCCTCCGAAAGCGAAGGATCCACGCTTTTATTAGTCAAAACCGCCGTGGGGCTGAAGGTATACTCCATATCCTCAAAAACATCCCTTTTCATGGTGATACCCTGGATGGAGGGATCCCTGTAGATCTGCTCGACCCTGGAGTACTGCCACTTGTCGTCTCCCACGAAATGCCATCTGATATGATCGCCCTGGCTGATGCCCAAAAGTCCCGCCATCTTTGAGGTCATGGCAATGCCCTTGTCCGTCAGCTTCACGGGCCTCAGCTTCCTGTCCTGGATGTGGATGAAATTTCCTTTGTCAACTATGGTTGCCGAACCGCTCTTTTTTGCGGTATCGGAAACAAATTCCACGCTTTTTTCTTCTATCATCTGTCCTTTGTAGCGGACGGCCAGGTCGTAGGCGTAGTCGGCATCGGCATCGGATGACAGAACGATCTTATTATCTGCCGTCATCAGCTCGCCGTACATCTTGTCCATGAGTCCTTTGATGGAATCAAAACAGCCGAAGCCGCAGACAAGGAGCATGGCGCAGCCCATGACTCCCAGTATGCCCATGAGGCTTCGAAGCTTGTTCCTCATCACATCCCTGATATTCCACTGTGTGGAAAAATCAAGACGCAGCCACAGACTGCTCTTTTCAAAACCGGAATGCCTGACCTTTTTGGGAGCGGGCGGTTTCAGGGTAACTGCCGGCGGATCCTTCAGCTCCTTCCTGCAGGACATGAAGGATACCATGGTCGAAACAAGGATGGCAAGGGCAGTGACCGCGATATCGGTCCCTGTCACATCACCGTGAAGATCGGGGATCAGATACGAGCCTTCAAACATGGAAAGGATCCATGCAGGCATGACAAGGGAGCCTGTAAACGCGCCCAGGATACAGCCGGCCGCACTTATTATGAAACCGTACGAAACGTAGTGGAGGGTGATGGCCGCCTTTGAAAAACCCAGGGCCTTCATGGTGCCGATCTGGATGCGCTGGCCGGAGGTGACCCTTGCCATGGTGGTCACGATCCCAAGCAGTGCTATGGCCACAAAGACAACCGCAAACATGGCACCCATGGCCTTGTGCTGTCTGACCTCCGCATCAAAGGTGGCAAAGCTTAGGTTCTGGTCCCTGTCCGTGACCGCGATGTCGTCCCTGTCAAACCTGTCCTCAAGCTTTCTTTTGATCACCGACACCTGCTCATCCGATGCGTGATCGTCATCGACATCCACGATCAGCTGGTTGTAGATGATGTTTTCGGCATCCGGATACATGGAGGGCGCCATAAAGGCAAGACCGCATTTTTTGTAGTTGGGATACATCAGATCGGATTCCGAAACATAATAGACATAGTCGGGCGCATCAACGATGCCGCGGACTCTTCCATCGATCTTCCGGCTGTCGATCTTTACGGAGAAAGGATCGCCTACGTTTATATTATTTGTCCTTGCAAACCACTCCTCGAGCCAGAACCCGTCCCTTTGTCCGTCAAAGGGCTCGCCCTCGTAGAGCAGGAGCCGGTTGATATCGTTTGACTCCATGAAGTTCACGTACATGTAGGCGTTGTCGTACTTTTCGGCCGTTCCCGTAAGAGACAGGCGCTTTTCGACATCCTTTACGCCCTTTACCTTTGAGGCAAGACGCGCATCATCATCGGTAAAGCCCGCACCCATGACCCACAGGTCGCACAGATTGTATTCCGTATAATAAGAACGCGCACTCTCTCCCGCTCCCGAGCTTTCGGCATCGATCCCCACAAAGACGAACATGCCCAAGAATGACATCAGAAAGATCGAGATGAACTGCGCCTTGTTCTTTGAAAGATCCCGCCACATCTTGCGCAAAAGCATTACCAGTTCACCTCGTCCGCATCCTTTGGTGCATCATTGTGTTCTATTGATCTGATACCGCCGTGTTTGACCCGGATCACGGTATCTGCGATATCCGCAAAAAAGCTGTTGTGGGTCACCATGACCACTGTCCGTTTCCTGTTTCGGCTCATATCCTGGAGGAGCTTTAATACCTCTTTTCCGGTGTCCGTATCGAGGGCTCCCGTGGGTTCGTCGCAGAGCAGGAGCCTGGGATTTTTTGCAAGGGCACGGGCGATGGAGGTACGCTGCTGCTCGCCTCCGGAAAGCTGGGACGGGAACTGGTGCAGGTGATCCGCAAGTCCCACCGATGCCAGAGCCTCCTTCGGATCCGAGGTATCGCTTTTGATATCCTTCATCAATGCCACATTTTCGTAGGCCGTAAGTGTGGGTATGAGGTTGTAGAACTGAAAGACGACTCCCACGTTTTCGGCCCTGTACTTTGTGAGTTTATTATCCGAATAGGTGGTCAGATCCTCTCCGTCAAAAAATATATGCCCGCTGGATGCGCTGTCCATGCCGCCAAGGAGGTTTAAGAGGGTGCTCTTGCCTGCTCCCGAGGGACCCAGGATCACCACCATCTCACCCTCGTTTATTGAAAGGTTCGCATCCTTCAAGGCATAGAATTCATGCTCGCCCTGGACATATTTCTTGCATACATCCTTAAATTCGATCAGTACTTTCTTTTCCGCCATTGTCTTTAATCCGCGCTTTCCGCCCTCTTTCCTATGCTGTCATCGGTGATGGCGTCGGTTATCACCACATCTCCCTTTTCAAGGCCTCCCGTGACCTCCACCCTTTCACCGGAATCGGAGCCGGTGGTGATGTACTGCTTTGCCACCTTTCCGCCCCGGATCAGATAGCAGTAATCGCCTTCATCATCGGCATAGACGCCTTCGGAGGGCACGGTGAGAACGCCTTTCTGTTCCCTTGTGTGAATGGTCACGTCCGCTTCAAGTCCGATGTATACCTTGTCGTCAGGCTCATTTATCTTTACCGATACGGTGACCTTTGCCTTGTCCGAATCCGAAGCCTCTGCAAAACGTTTTATCTCGAAAACGCTCCCGGCGTATTTATTACCCGCGATGTCGATCTCGGCTCTTTGGCCCGTTTCGATCTTGCCGATGTCGTATTTTGAGATCCCCACATCAACCTTCATGTCATCGCTGCTTTCGACCGCAAACAGGGGAGCGCCCTTTGAGACCACTGACCCGTCGGCTATAAAGCTTTCCGTTACGATACCGTCATAGAGGATGCTCACTCCGGCCTTTCCCTTTGAAAGATCCTGGGCGGCATTTTCCACCCCGAGTTCGGACAGCTCGAAGTTGTTTTGCAGCTGGTCCTTCTGGTACTCGTTTAAGATCTGGTTTTCGTAGGTGTTCTTTAAGGTGGTGCTCTCCGTCCAGTTCCTCATGATGTCCGACATCCAGTTGCCGTTTATGACGGTCTGGGCGTATTCCTCCGGTGACAGTGACGCGGGCGGAAGTCCCGCAAGGTCGGAGTTCAGGTTGGCGATGTCCTTATTAAGCTTTTCTATATCATCCGTGAGGGAATCAACGGCATCCTGATCCTGTTTTGCCTGGGCGTTTTGCAGCTCCACCGTCTTGTTTGAAAGCTCGGCGTTCTTTTGTGCCAGATTCTTGTTGATGCCGTCCGCGATGCAGCTTATGTCCCAGTTCTCCTGGTACTGGCCCTGGTTCACATAGTCGTTTGCCAGCCGGAAGAGAGCGTAGTTTTGCCTGTAGATCTCGATGTCGGATTTTGCCTTGTTGAACTTTGCCTGGCTGGTATCGGATGCCTTCACCTGGCCGTTCATGGTGTTTTCCGCAGCCTTTGAGCTGATAACCGCCCTGTCGTAGACGGCTGTCAGATCGTAGAGATCGTACCCCACCGCCTTTTCACCTTTTTTTACTTCGTCACCGACCTGCAGTTTGAAATAATTTACGGGGGCCGTCACTTCCGAATAGTAGGTCATGCTATCCATTCCGTGTACGTCCCCCGTTGCATCCACATCCTCTGATATATCCGTTATATCGGCTGTCCCGGTACTGTATTTTTTCGGCCCGCCTATGAATGCCGTCAATACCAGCCCCGCTGCCGCAAGCACCGCAACCGATGCAGCTGTGATGATGATCCTTTTGCCCTTCATTGAAAACCTCCGTATCATATAAAGCAAGTTCTGTTAGTGTGCGCTAACCGTCTGTTATTATAGCACAGTTTCCCGTCTTTGCAAGAAGATGTTTCAGAGGGACGGTTCTCTGTGACAGTTTTGTATCAGAGGGACGGTTCTCTGTGACGCCGCGATTCATGCACGTTTCACGGGATCACAGCCCGAAACTGTCACAGAGAACCGTCCCTCTGATTCACTCCGGCGTAACAGAGAACCGTCCCTCTGATTCAATGATTCAGTCGTGCTGTTTTCCCGTCAGCTTCATTCCGGCCCAGGAGGCAAGGGCGGATGCCGGCACCACCCAGAGAAGGGCAGATGCGGGGAAGCACAACAACAGCAGCATGGAAACCGCCAGAGGCTTTTTCATGGTGACGCCCAGTGTCCCCGCAGCAACCACGGCGGCGGCAAAAGTTGCATGGGCTGCATCCCCCGGAAAGATGAGGAGAGCTGTGCCGTAGCCAAGGCATACCGCCGAAAAGATCAGCGGGAAAAAATGTCCTCCCTTCAGGCCGAGACTGATACACAGGTTCGTCATTATTATCTTCAGAAACGCCATGCCGATCATGGCAAGCGGTGCGTATTTTGCATAATCTCTGATGAGAACACCCATCTGCTCCTCGCCGGAAAAACAGATCACGGGAAGAAAGGATGCGACGGCGCCAAGCAGCGCTCCGGCAATGGTTTCGCCTGCAACGGGAGGCATGGAGTGTCCTATCCTTTCAAAAACAGACTCGGATCCCGAAAAAAAGGCCCCGAGTATGATGCCGCACAGGAGATAAGGTACAAACAGCAGATAATCAGCTGCTCCGGCAGATATCGCATCAAATGACGGAAATCCCTCCGACACCTTCATAAATATCGTGTTCATCAGAAAAAGGGATCCGAAGCCCGAGCCTGTCGCGATGCAGTAGAGGATTATCTTTGATGTCCCGCCCGGGCCTTCGCCCTCGTTTTCTCCGGCATCAAGGATACCAAAGAGAGGCGAGCGGAATATCACCGAAAGGATCGCGGCGGCTCCGATCCTGGAGTATTCCTCCGAACGGTTCTTTGCAAGCTTCATCGCATCCGCCGCAAAGCAGCAAAGAGCCGCGACGACTCCCACCATTCCAGCCTCCGGTCCGACGGAGGCGCCGAATATGAGCGGCAGCAGAGCGCATATGATGATGGTTGGAAGTTTTTTGTAGGGATAGGTTTTTTCCTTTTTCAGCTTCCGAAAGACCGTCATCATATCCTCAGGATAATCGCCCAAAAGCATCCTGACGATCCCGATGATGATGCCGCCTGCCGTGCAAAGGATAAAAGGATATGCCTTAAAACCCGAAAGCCTTCCGGGTATCAGATCCCACAAAAGCCAGGTTCCCCTGTTTATCAAGAATAAAAACAGCCAGAATACTATCCCTGCCAAAGCGCCTGTTACGGCGCAAAAGATCGGAAGTTTTACTTTCATGAACAGTCCTCCTTTTGCTACATCATACACTTTCTTTTTTTCATTTGGAACCGTTTTTATTTGCCTCCTGTTTCTGATACAATGATAGCCGGATGTTTTTGGCATTCAGATGATTTTCGGAGGTTTTATTATGAAGGATAAAAAGAGCAGGATACTGATATATGTGCTGTCAGCGGCGTGTGCGGTGCTTTTGTGCACGGTTATGATTCTGGCGGTCAGTCTGATAAGGAATGCCGGGACCGGATCCGAAGCCGTCTCTTCATATGCAGGGCAGCAGGAGTCAGGTACGCCGGAAAATCCGGCCGGAGCGGCTGATACGCAGAGTACGCCGGAGGATCCGGTTATGGTTTTGCCAAAGGAGCCTGCGGTGCAGGAGGATGCTTCAGGTGATGATGAGGCAAGTGGTGGTGTCTTGAAGGATGATGCAGCAAAGGATGATGTTTTGAAGGATGACGCCCCAAAGGAGGAGCCGGAGGGTCCGCAAAGGATCCTTTTTATCGGGGATTCCAGGACCATAGACATGTTTGCGGATTCCGATGATGAGCTGTCCGCCTTTGACAGCGGCGACGGGATCATGGTCAGCGCAAAGCACGGCGGCAAATTTGCCTATATGGCCGAAGCCGTTGCCAGATACGGGGTGGATAAGTTTGATGTCCTGGTCACCTGCATGGGGGCCAATGACAACGGAGATTTTCAGAATTACAACCTTTATTATGACGGGCTTCTTGCAGCCGGCAAAAAGATCATCGTCTGCACGGTGGGTCCAACGGAAGATGGGAATCTTTCCGATGATGACAGCAGGTATTACACAAATGACAAGGTGGAAAACTTCAACAGATCGCTTGTCGCCTGGGCCGAAAAGAACGATATCGAAGTGATAGATGTGTATGGCTTTGTCAGCGATTCACAATCGATAAAGATCGACCCCGCCGACGGAATTCATTATCTCCCCAGACCTACCACAGAATTGTGGGACTTTATCGCAGAAAATATCAATGAGCGCGTAACAGGGGACGGTTCTGTGTAACACCGGTATTCACCGGCGTTTCACGGGGTTGCGATCAAAAAATGAAACAGAGAACCGTCCCCGTGAAACAAAACTGTCACAGAGAACCGTCCCTCTGATTCAAAACTGAAACAGAGAACCGGTCTCCGCTCCGCTCCGGTCGGTGCAAAACCGGCGTCCACCGGACGCCGTGCACCCCCTGATTCAAACTATGTTGCGTACTCTTCCGACGGAAACGTAGTTTTCAAGGATGGCTCCGTAGTCCGTGCCTTTTTCGGTCACCGGCACGTGCACACCCTCTATCATGACCTCTACTCCTCCGTCGGGAAGCTTTTCCACCACATTATAATGATCCTTGTAGTAGGCAAGCCTTGATACCTCCCTGTCTCTTTTGACTCCCCCGCAATCAGCCAGGGGACAGCCCGGGAAGTTCACGTTTATGATCGTTCCCTGCCTGTAGGGCTCCATAATAAGTTCGCCCAGGATCTCATCAAGATATCTGTCAGTGACCTCGTGACACTCA
>JAFSWJ010000349.1 GCA_017444545.1 Lachnospiraceae bacterium | reverse complement strand
GGTCGCTGACTTTCCTCCCCAGCCCGTTATCACAAAGGATAATGTTACCATGATGATAAATACGGTAGTATTTTTCCAGATAACAGATCCGAAGCTCTACGCATACGGAGTTGAAAATCCCATAATGGCAATAGAGAATCTCTCTGCAACTACACTTCGAAATGTCATAGGTGATCTGGAACTTGACCAGACCCTCACCTCCAGAGAGACCATCAATACAAAGATGAGAGCAACCCTTGATACGGCAACAGATCCCTGGGGCATCAAGGTGACCAGAGTTGAGCTCAAGGATATCACGCCTCCCAAGCCCATCCAGGAATCCATGGAAAAGCAGATGAAGGCTGAGCGTGACAAGAGAGCAGCGATCCTTGAGGCAGAGGGACAGAAGCAGTCGGCGATCCTAGAGGCAGAGGGACACAAGCAGTCAATGGTCCTTCATGCAGAGGGTGAAAAGCAGGCAGCCATCCTTGCAGCAGAGGCTGAAAAGGAAAGAGAGATCAAGGTTGCACAGGGACAGGCAAAGGCTATCCTTGAGGTACAGCAGGCAACTGCGGAAGGTCTCAAGGCTTTGAAGGAAGCAGGAGCGGATGATGCCGTCCTCAAACTGAAATCCATCGAAGCTTTTGAAAAGGCAGCTGACGGACAGGCTACAAAGATCATAGTTCCTGCCCAGCTTTCAAATGTTGCTTCGGTTGCAACATCGATCAAGGAGTTCATCAAATGACACTTAAAGGACGTGACTTTCTGACGCTGAAGGATTATTCGGATCAGGAGATCCTGTATCTCCTGGATCTGGCAGCGTATTTCAAAAAGAAAAAAAAGAACGGCGAACTGACGGATGAACTGAGAGGCAAAAATGTGGCACTGATATTTGAAAAGACATCGACCCGTACCAGATGTTCCTTTGAGACCGCAGCCCATGACCTGGGCATGGGGACAACCTACCTGGATCCATCGGGATCCCAGATAGGAAAAAAGGAGAGCATCGCCGATACGGCAAAGGTTCTTTCAAGGATATATGACGGAATAGAGTACAGAGGCTTCGGGCAGGAGATAGTTGAAAGCCTTGCCGAAAACGCCGAGGTTCCGGTATGGAACGGTCTGACGAACGAATATCATCCCACACAGATCCTGGCGGATATGCTGACTGTCAGGGAGCATCTGGGGTCACTGAAAGGAAAGACCCTGGCCTATATGGGAGATGCCAGATACAATATGGGAAATTCACTGATGATCGGCTGTTCAAAGCTGGGTCTTCATTTCAGGGCGGTGGCTCCCGAAAAGTATTTCCCGTCAAAGGAGCTTGTTTCACAGTGTGAAAAATGGGCATCCGAAAGCGGCGGCAGCATACTGCTGACAAGTGATGTGAATGAGGGAACAAAGGACGCGGATATAGTCTATACCGATGTCTGGGTCTCCATGGGAGAGCCTGATGAGGTCTGGGAGGAAAGGATACGCGATCTTTCTCCATACCGCGTGACAATGGATGTGATGAACAATACAGCCAAAGGATCGATCTTTTTGCATTGTCTCCCGGCCTTCCATGATCTGGGAACCGTCATAGGAAAAGAGATAGAAAAGAAATACGGCATCAAAGAGATGGAGGTGACTGACGAGGTCTTCAAAAAATATGAGAACTCCGTATTTGACGAGGCCGAAAACAGGATGCACACCATCAAGGCCGTGATGGCAGCTACGCTCAGGGACTGGGATATATGAACACGGATCTTTTGGATCTTTTGAGAAAAAACGAGTTTGTCTCGGGACAACAGATAGCCGGCGCTTTGGGGGTTTCCAGAAATGCCGTATGGAAGGCGGTGGAAAAGATCCGCAAAGAAGGCTATGATGTGGAGGCTGTCACCGGGATGGGCTACAGGCTTGTGAATAATGATGAGGCTTTCGGTGAGATCTCGATACAGAGCTTTTTGAAAACAAAGTGGCTGGGGAGGGATCTCATTTTTTTTGAAGAGACCGGCTCCACAAATGACGAGGTCAAAAAAAGAGCGGAAAAGGAAGCAAAGGAGGGTCTGCTCATTGTTGCCGACAGACAGGTCAAAGGAAAGGGAAGACGCGGAAAGACATGGGATACCTTTGGCGGGGAAAACATAGCCATGAGCTGCCTGCTGCGTCCTGCATTTTCTCCCGATATCGCACCGATGCTGACCATAGTGATGGCGATATCCGCCATGCAGGGGATAGAAGAAGTCACGGGGATAAAAGCCGGGATCAAGTGGCCGAATGACATAGTGATAAACGGAAGGAAATGCGTGGGGATCCTCACGGAAATGTCCGCGGAACCTGACTACATACACTATGTGGTGACCGGCACAGGCATAAATGTAAATACGGAAAGCTTTCCCGAAGAGATACAAAACATCGCGACCTCATTGTATCTCGAGACAGGCAGGAAGTATTCCAGATCAAAGCTGACAGCTGCCATAATAAATGCGTTTGAATCCGGATACGAGCTCTTTTCAAAGACGGGTGACCTGAAGGGATTTTGTCAGCTGTACAACAGCCGCTGCGTCAACGCAGGAAAAAGAGTAACGGTGATGGACCCGAAGGGAAGCTTTGAAGCATACGCAAAAGGAATAAATGACAGGGGCGAGCTTTCGGTCAAAAAGGATGACGGAGAAGAAATAAATATTTATGCAGGTGAGGTCTCGGTCAGAGGGATATACGGATATACATAAAGGATACGTGATATGGATAATGAAGATTTAAGCTATGATGATATGAACTACGTGGACAGGGTGGTACTGTGCGGATCAAATTCATATGACAAAAAGTACTATCTGAATCCGCAGTTTAATACGCTTCCCGATCAGGTAAAGGAGGATATAAAGATCATCTGCGTGCTTTTCACAGAAGAGGTGGGGGGTCTTTTCAGAATGGAATTTAACGAAGAGGGCGATCTGGAGCTTGTCACGGAGGCCGCGGAAGAGGACATACTCTATGACGAGATCGGAGCAGGTCTTCTGGTAAAGGAGATACAGAAAAACAGGAAGGAACTCTTTGAGGAACTGAACCTTTTCTACAGGGTGATATTCTTTGGAGAGGAGATGCCGGATTGAAGATAGGAAATGTGACACTCAAAAACAGATATATACTTGCGCCGATGGCAGGAGTCAGTGACCTGCCATTTCGTTTGCTCTGTGCCCGTTCCGGTGCGGGACTGGTATGCATGGAGATGATCAGCGCCAAGGCGGTGATGTATGATAATAAAAAAACCTATGACCTGATGAAGATATCGGAGGATGAACATCCTGTCTCGCTGCAGCTTTTCGGGTCGGATCCGGATATCATGGCGGAGGCTGCAAAAAAGATAGAGGAGGAGCCCTTTGACATCCTCGATATCAACATGGGCTGTCCCATGCCAAAGATAGTAAATAACGGTGAGGGAAGCGCATTGATGAAGGACCCGGCGCTTGCAGGAAGGATAGTTGAGAGCATGGCAAAGGCCGTCAATAAACCGGTCACAGTAAAGATCAGGGCAGGTTTTGATGATGAGCATAAAAATGCCGTGGAGATGGCAAGGATCTGTGAAGCTTCCGGTGCAGCTGCCATAACCGTGCACGGCAGGACCAGGGAGCAGTACTATGAGGGAAAGGCCGACCGGGATATAATCAGACAGGTAAAGGAAGCAGTGAAGATCCCTGTGATCGGAAACGGGGATGTGAAGGATATTCAAAGCTGCATTGAAATGCTTGAAGAGACCGGATGTGATGCAGTGGCCGTTGGAAGAGCGGCAAAGGGAAATCCATGGATATTCAGATCTCTTTGTTCGGGAAAGGAATACAGGCCCTCTCCGGATGAAGTGCGGGCCGTAATGAAGGAGCACTGCAGGATGCAGACAAAGATCAAGGGCGAATACATAGCAGTGAGGGAAATGAGGAAGCATATCTCCTGGTATACGGCGGGAATGCCGCATTCATCAAGGCTTCGGGATCAGATAAACAGGGTGGAGACCATGGAATCACTGCTGTCTCTTATCGACAGTCTGTAGGGGGTGCGCAGGGCAGCGGCTTTCTTGACATATACGTGTTTATGCCCTATAATACCATAGTTTTTATTATACCTTTATAAGGGTTTGAGGATTGGAGATAAAAATGGGAGAAGAAGTTGTAACAAAGAAAAATGTGCTCACATATGAGGGATTGAGAAAGCTTGAAGAAGAGCTTGAGGATCTCAAGACTGTCAAGAGAAAGGAAGTGGCAAAAAAGATTGCCGAGGCCCGTGAGCAGGGTGACCTTTCCGAGAATGCCGAGTATGATGCGGCAAAGGCGGAGCAGCTTGAGTATGAGAACAGGATAGAGGAGATCGAGCAGATCCTCAAATATGCGGAGGTTGTTGTAGAGGACAATGTTGATCTGGGAAAGGTCGGCATCGGCTGCAAGGTCAAGATCATGGATCTGGAATACAATGACGAAATGGATTTCAAGATCGTGGGAAGCACGGAGGCAAACAGCCTTGGCGGAAAGATATCAAATGAGTCACCGGTTGGAAAGGCCCTGCTGGGACACAAGATCGGAGACACCGTAAAGGTTGATACACAGTCAGGAAAACTCAAGTACAAGATACTCAATATAGAGAGGTCAAAATAATGCCCGAGCAGGATTTACTTGCGGTAAAAAGAGAAAAACTGAAAACCCTTGTGGATGCGGGGAGGGATCCCTTTCAGATCACAAAATATGATGTGACCCATCATTCACAGGAGATAAAGGACAGCTTTGAGCAGCTTGAAGACAAGACCGTGCGCGTTGCAGGCAGGATGATGTTCAAGCGCAAGATGGGCAAGGCTTCATTTTGCAATGTGCAGGACAGGGACGGCAGGATACAGATCTATGTCGCGCGTGACAGCATAGGCGAGGAGCCCTACGAGGATTTCAAAAAGATCCTCGAGGTTGGAGACATCATAGGCGTGGAGGGAAAGGTTTTCCGTACACAGACAGGAGAGATCTCCATTCACGCGGAGGTCATAACCCTCCTTTCAAAGAGCCTGCAGAACCTGCCTGAAAAATTCCACGGACTTACCGATACGGATATCAGATACAGACAGAGATATGTTGATCTCATCATGAATGAAGAAGTGAAGGATACCTTCATCAAGAGATCAAGGATCATCTCGGCCATCAGAAAATATCTGGACGGACAGGGCTTCATGGAGGTGGAAACGCCCATGCTCGTATCCAATGCCGGAGGAGCGGCGGCAAGACCTTTCGAGACACATTTCAATGCACTTGATGAGGATCTCAAGCTTCGCATATCCCTTGAACTCTATCTCAAGAGACTGATAGTCGGCGGACTTGAGAGAGTTTACGAGATAGGCAGGGTATTCCGTAATGAGGGACTTGATACAAGACATAATCCTGAGTTTACTCTCATGGAGCTGTATCAGGCATATACGGATTACAACGGCATGATGGATCTGACGGAAAACATGTTCCGTCACGTGGCGCAGGAGGTACTCGGTACCACTACCTTTAAGTATGGAGAAATAGAGCTTGATTTCGGAAAGCCTTTTGAGCGCATCACCATGATCGATGCCGTGAAGAAATATGCAGGCGTTGATTTTGATGAGGTGGCGGATACGGAAGCTGCAAAGAAGCTTGCGGATGAACGCAATATCCACTATGAGTCATATCATCAGAAGGGCGATATCATCAACCTCTTCTTTGAGGAATATGTGGAGGAGCATCTGGTACAGCCCACATTTGTCATGGATCATCCTGTGGAGATATCACCGCTCACAAAGAGAAAACCCGACAGACCGGATCTGGTGGAAAGGTTCGAGCTCTTCATCAATACCTGGGAGATGTGCAATGCCTACTCCGAGCTGAACGATCCCATAGACCAGAGAGAACGTTTTGCAGCTCAGGATGCGGCAGCGGCAGCGGGCGACGAAGAAGCCAACCACACGGATGAAGACTTCTTGAATGCTCTTGAGATCGGAATGCCGCCTACAGGCGGAATCGGATATGGTATAGACAGGCTTACCATGCTGCTGACGAACAGCCCTGCGATCAGGGATGTGCTGCTTTTTCCCACGTTAAAATCGCTGTAAGCCGCATAAACACTGGGTTTGCGGCAGATTTTGTTGTCAAACACTAAAGTACATGGTTTAATGGATCACCCGGCGCACCACCTGTTTGGTGGTGCGTTTTTTTATTGTTTTTTACGTTGTTGCGCACGACGCAACAACGCTACAACTGGAGGTTGAGTCCCCAGGAATAATAAATTATAATCTATGTACGGAGGTATTCGGCATGTGTGATGTGAACAGGTATAATGATATATACAATGAGATCAAAAAGCTTACAAAAGAGGATACAACCCAGTTGATACTTGAAGCCCCTACAGAAGAGGAAAAGGATTTCTATGCGATGGTTGGTGATTTCTTCTTGCAGAAAAAGCAGGATGAGTGCATTGCAAGGAATGTTTTCTGATGAAAAGATATTTGATCATAGCCGGTGTGAATGGAGCCGGAAAGAATAGAAGAATACTTTAGTAATGGTAGTTCTTTCAGTCAGGAGACTACTTTGTGTGGTAAGAGCATATTAAGGAACATTACCAGAGCTAAAGAATCAGGTTACACCATAGAATTATGGTATGTTGGGCTTGGTAGTTCGGAAATAGCGAAAGAAAGAGTAAAACACCGGATGCTTAATGGTGGACACGGGGTTTCTGATGAGGATATAGAAAGACGATATTCGGAAAGCATGCATAATCTTAAATATGTATTGACGCAGTGTAATATGGCGACAATATTCGACAATACAACAAAACTCACCAGAATTGCAACTTTCAAAAAAGGAAAATGCGAATGGAAAGCAAAAACGCTTCCACAATGGTATAAACAGTTAGATTTATAGTTTGTTGTTCTGCAAAAAGGAGTAATCGGATGAGATATTGAGGGAGTAGAGAGGCCGTTGATCGATAGATTGTCAATTAGAGATGTAGTATAGTTCCCGACTTTGAAGAGCCTCGACTGATGAAAACCCAG
>JAFSWJ010000038.1 GCA_017444545.1 Lachnospiraceae bacterium | reverse complement strand
GACAGTACTTCTGCCGTGTGAAGAGCATCTATTATTATCATGGAATGAAGTATACCTCGGCTCCTTCAAATGTGGTATCAAGAAAGGCCGGTCCTTCAAAGATCTTTGTCTTTGACATAAACGGAATGAAATACAAAAAGCCGGCAGGAAAGGCTGCTGCGAAGGAAGCTGCCGAAAAAGAGAACATGGACAACATGGACAAATATCTGACATCGTACTTTATGATCGGCGATGAACCGCTCAGCAGCAACTTTTTCATTCACAGGTCAAATGAAGGACCTGATGCAAAGAGCGGCTATGTGGTATTCTTTGTTGACCGCGACACCAATCCCTTCAAGGGCTTTGAGCTGCTGCGTTCTGATTCACAGTACGGCACCTACAAAAAGCTGAAGCTTTACAAGACAGCGGAAAACAATGAGCCGGTAAAGTACAGCGGACTCTACAAGTGGAAGCCCACAGATCCCGATCTGAAGGCGATGTTTGATGAGGGAAAATTTGATGTCTACTATCTGCAGTACAATAACTTCCCTCCGGAAAAGACGTTTTATTATGCGGTCCGCGGAGTGTACAAGACAGGAAATGCCCAGGGCGGCTTCGGAGACGGTTACAGCTGTACTCCCGAGCTTGACAGCGTACAGAATGTCTACGCCTTTGACGGTACCATCGACAAGATAAACCTTTACTGGACCTTTGACAGCTGCGTGAAGGAATACTGGATATACAGAAAAGAGTTTACCAAGGAAGAGGAGGCAGCCGGAAAGGATCCTTCGGAATTTACGGATATAAAGGATTATGGACGACCCATCAAAAAGGTAAAGGGCAAAAAGTCCGGAACCCTGAAGGACAATCCCACAAAGCCTGCCGACAAGGATCTCTGGGACAGCACCAGCGGAAACCTGGTGGGAGATTACGTCAAATTTGTTGACAAAAATAACGTAAAAGAGGGACAGACCTACCAGTATGTGATAGTACCGAAATACGATACAAAGAACACGGATGACAATTATAATCTCGACAAGAGATCCGATGTGGCACACGGCATGGCAACCCTTGCAGGCGCAAAGATCAAAAACTTCACCGCAAAGAACTATGGCGTGGAAAGGATCATCCTGAAGTGGAACAAGTTCAAAAATGTGGAAGCGGATTACTTTATAATCAGGACCACCAAGGATCCCAGGACAGGTGGAGACTACTGGACGGGAATGAAGGACTGGACACTGCACGACAAGGGAAGCTTTATTGACGACACTGCCGTAGTAGGTCAGAAATATTATTACATAATTTTTGCCGGCAGCGAGCGAAGCGAGACGATCACCGACGGTGCCGTAAAGGCTGCAAAATCCCTTCCTCTTGCAGTTGCGGAAGCCAAGGTTTCACGGGGTGACAGCTTCAGAAAGGGAGCAAGGGTCAGCTGGACGAAAAATGCCAGAGACAAAGGCTATGATGTGACCTACATTGTCCAGGCCAGGGACAATGGTGACTGGTATAACCTGAAAACAGGTCTGACCGGAACCTCCTTTACGGATAACACTGAGCTCAGACGAGGCATTTCAAGGGATTACAGGATCATCAGTGTCTTTGAAGGAGTAAAGGGCGGCGTCAAAAATGCCGGATCCTACAGCAAGCCTTCAAAGATCGATGTAAATGTGGACAGGACAGTGCTGGTACCCGGAGAGACCATCAAGGTCAGGGTTTACCCGAAAAATGACAGCGGCTCGATCGCATCCGATACCAGGATGGACGGAACATCCACAAGCGGCGGTGCCATATCCGTGGACGGAAGCAAGGAAGAGGATGGCGGCATCACGTACACTGTAAAGGCAAATTACAGAGGAACAGCTTCAGTCACCTTCAGGGCATATGACTGTGACTGGACCAGCGGAAGCTCATCATCAGATCTCAAAAAGACCATTACCTTCACGGTAAGATGACGAAAGCCTGAATAATAAAGACGGCACAGGGCGATAAACCCTGTGTCGTTTTTTTATGCCGTAGCAGAGGGACGGTTCTCGGTGACGGCCCCTTTTGCGCAGTGTCCGGAAAAATACGGGACACCGGTGTGACACCGGGACAGTCCCCCTGTCACATTTTTACCCCTGCGATAGTATCCGCAAAAATATACAGATATTCAAAAAAGTGTAGCATTATGAATAAATGGTGATATAATTAATTTTACAGTCGTCCGTCCGGTTGGTTTACATAAACCTCAAATGCTTGAATTGAGGGGCTTCGATCATTTAGGAGACCGGAACGAAGCGGCTGCAAATATGATTAAGAGAGGGTACCAAGATGAAAAAAAGCAGTGTCAAAACAAAACTGATCCTGATCATGACCCTGACCGTGGTGATCCCGGTGCTGGCCCTGACCATAGTCAGCATGAACATCGCCATCGGGCAGGGAAAAGCAAATGCGGATGAGGTCAACCGGACCCAGTCCCAGCTGATGGCCCAGCAGCTTCAGACGATCTACAGGACAAATATAGAAACTATCAGGACTCTGGCCAATACGCATGAGGTCAGGGCATATCTCGAGGGAGAGCCGGGAGATGAGGCGACGGAAAAGGAGATACTTGACCAGATGCTTGCCATCGATGAGCATATGAATGACGGAAACGCCATGGCGATATCCGGAGCAGACGGAGAGCAGAGGCTGCGTACCAAGGGAAAATGCGTTAATGTAGCGGAACGTGAGTATTTCATGGAGCCCATGGGCGGCGCATCGGAATATATTTCAGACCTGATCGTATCCAAATCGACGGGATCGGCTATCGTTACCTTTTCCGTTCCCGTGAAAAGCCTTGACGGTTCAAAGACCGTGGGTATAGTACAGAGAAACTATGATGTAACCGTGCTTCACGACCTGGTGGCCGGGGATGTCACCCAGGACCGTCAGGAAAACCTCATCGTTGACAGGACCGGAACCATAGTGGCACATTCCGCAAGGGAGGTTGACACGGAAAATCCCGAAAAGCAGGATATGAACCCCTTCTACACTGATTCAAGAGGAGACAAGACAAAGGGAGACTATATCGCACCCTGGGCCGGAGATACCTGGGTCACTTCCTGGGAAAAGCTTGAGGACAGCGGATGGGTCGTGGCCTCCTGCCGTGTTCAGGAGGTGGCTCTGGCAAGCGTTTACAAGACAGTGCTCCTCCAGGGTATAATGGGCGTCCTGTTCATAGCCGTGGGCGTGGTGCTTGCGATCATCTTTTCGGCTTCGATCACAAAGCCCGTTGTTGCGGTCAACGATTCACTCCGGAACCTTACAAACGGTACCTTCAGAAAGATCGCCGGATATGAAAAGAGAAACGACGAGTTCGGTCAGATCATCCATAATACAAACGATGTTGTGGACAAGCTGAAGGTTATAGTGGGAGATATCTCAAGCGGTGCGGGAGACGTGAACTCAGCCTCCGACGAGCTGGCAAAGATGTCCGAAAGGATCTCCCAGAATACGGAAAATGTTTCCCGTGCAGTGCAGGAGATCGCTACCGGCGCCACCCAGCAGGCACAGGAGATCCAGAATGCCACCATCAATATCGAAAAGATCGGCGAGGCAGTCGGAAACGTGCAGGATTCCACCAGAGAGCTTTCGGAGATCGCAGAGAGGATGCAGACTGCATCGGCGGAATCCGCAAACAGCCTGGCAGAGCTCAAGAAGAGCTCCGAGACCATGGACAAGGGCATCAACGATATATCGGAAAAGATCAGTGCCACAAGCGATGCTGTCGGCAGGATAAACGATATGGTGGAGGCTATCTCCAGCATAGCTTCCCAGACAAATCTCCTTTCGCTCAACGCCTCCATAGAGGCTGCAAGGGCAGGAGAGGCAGGAAAGGGCTTTGCGGTCGTCGCAGAGGAGATCGGAAAGCTTGCGCTTGATTCCAACAGGTCAGCCGAGCAGATCCGCTCGGAGATGGATATGCTGCTTTCGGAATCACAGGCGGCCGTCAGCATGGCAGACAGCGTACAAAAGAACAACATCAGGCAGCAGGAGGTCATCGAGACCACCTTCTCAAGCGTCAACAGGGTGATCGAGGATATCGAGACCACCGCAAGCGGAGTCCACAAGATCTCGGTGAATGCGGATGCCTGCGTGAACGCAAAGGATGTGGTCGTGGAGGTCATGGATTCCCTCTCGGCAATCTCCGAGGAGAATGCGGCATCAAGCCAGGAGACGGGAGCATCCATGGAGGAGCTTTCCGCTACGGTTTCCACCCTTTCAAACAGCGCAACATCGCTGCATGACATTTCAACAAACCTCTCAGACGAGACCGGATTCTTCAAAGAATGATAAGATCGTCAAGAACTGCCGTACCCTCACCGGTGCGGCAGTTTTTTGATGTCCGTCCCTATTGCCAACATCATCTGCAAATGGTATAGTATTACACATATGGGGCCGTAGCTCAGCTGGGATGAGCGTTCGCCTGACACGCGAGAGGCCATGGGTTCGATCCCCGTCGGTCCCACTATCTCCCCCGTGAGATATTCACGGGGGTTTTCTTGTATTTTATAAGCGCTATACCGGAAGGCAAAGGCTGCGTCATAGATCATTGGAGGAATTCCATGCAGACAAAAAATCTCATAACAAAAAACGAACTGAATGAAAAGCTTGCAGTGTATACCAGGAAATACAGCAAAAGGATCAAGGGCACTCCGCCCGGAGTGTGCCCGGTGGAGTTTATACGCTCCTTTGTGAATGCGGCGGCATCCCAGACCTGCGGCAAGTGTGTGCCCTGCAGGGACGGTCTGCCCCAGCTTTCAAAGATTCTCGAAAAGATCATCGAGGGACAGGGCGATGAAGATACCCTTCTTGAGATGGTGGATCTGGCAACCATGATCAGAAATACCGCAGACTGCGCCATCGGCTTTGAGGCGGCGTATGTGGTCCTGACAAGTCTGCGTACCTTCAGGGAAGAGTACAACAGCCATATCATAAACAAGAGATGTCTGCCCGAGGTGGGGGAAAAGATACCCTGCGTGTCGGCCTGCCCCGCAAATGTGGATATACCGGGCTACATCGCCCTCATCGGCGAGGGCAGGTATGAGGATGCGGTGGCTCTCATCAGAAACGACAACCCCTTCCCCACGTCCTGCGCCTTTGTCTGCGAGCATCCGTGCATGGCAAAATGCAGGAGGGAGATCCTCGACAATGCCATCAATATCAGGGGTCTCAAAAAGTACGCTGTGGATAACGCCCGCGCGGACAGGGTTGAACTGCCTGAGTCAAACGTATCAACGGGAAAGGTGGTATCCGTCATAGGAAGCGGTCCTTCGGGACTTACGGCGGCCTATTTTCTGTCGCTCATGGGACACAGGGTCATAGTATACGAGGCCAGGGAAAAGGCAGGCGGGATGCTCCGCTACGGCATACCCAATTACAGGCTGCCAAAGGACAGGCTCGATGAGGATATCGATTCCATAATAAAAACGGGTAACATCGAGCTGAAGCTCAATACCAAGGTAAATGAAGACATATCCATGGACGAGATAGTGGAAAATTCCGATGCCGTCTATATCTCCATAGGCGCACAGAACGGTCGTCTCGTTCCCATAGACGGGATCGAAAGCAAGGGAGTGTGCTCGGCAGTGGATATGCTCGGGGAGATAGGACGCGGTAATATCCCTGATTATACCGGAAAAAAGATCGT
>JAFSWJ010000037.1 GCA_017444545.1 Lachnospiraceae bacterium | reverse complement strand
TCTTTCAATGGCTGCTGCCATCCAGTGGAATATCTCTGTCTATAATCTGTTTTTTCTTCTGATCCCCGGAAACCTGTGCTTTAAGTCTCTTTCTCTTTTCACGGGACTGAGGCTTGTTTTCATGTCGATGAATATGTGTATATTCCTGCTGGCTGGCGGGATTTGCGGGAAAGGGGGACGGTTCTCGGTTTTGGTATTTCACGAAACAGAGAACCGTCCCCCTGTTTATATCATCGCCCTGAGCGTAGCCTACGGTCTTTGCGGATATGTGCTGACTCACTATACAATAACCACATATCTGGATATGGCGGCGCTGTTTCCGCTGCTGATGATATCTCTTTTCGGAGTGCTCCGGAACAGGGATGATATCAGAATAGCTAAACATATCGTGATCAGAAGAACTGCCATCTATGCTCTTTGTCTTGGTTATACCACGGCATTGAGTTATTATCTGGGGTTCATGAACCTCATATTCATTCTCCTGATCTCGGGGACATACATTTTTCTGATCGTGCCGAAGGATGAGAGAGGGAAGGTATCGGCAAGGCTTGTAATTGGTACGATACTTGGACTGATGATTTCTGCCTTCACGCTTTTGCCTGCGGCTCTTCAGATGACGACATCTTCGAGATTTAATTCCAATCTGCAGGGTTCTCCCCTGGGAACCGTAAAGGACATCCTTTGGTCGATAGGCGCAGATATGTACTATATCAAGGGATTTGCCCTTTTTGGCTGTTTTTTTGCCGTCTCGTTCATCATCGCCGGACTTTTCAGGTTCAGAAAGGAAAAAAAGGAAAACATCTTTCTCTGCCTTTTTTGTTTTTATCCCTGTGCACTGATCATATTTGAATCCATCAATCTTTTGTGGCACATGGGTACTTATTATCACTATCCCATCAGATGTGGGTATCTGATACCTTTTGTGCTGCTGACGGCGGGAGGGTACTATGCTGAGAAAATGGGGTCGGTTCTGTGGGACAGGGGGACGGTTCTCTTGTCCCGTGAGGTACCGGGACAAGAGAACCGTCCCCCTGTCCCGGCTGAAACAACCCGGATCACCGGGTACATTATCTTTGCAACACTTGCGGTCATACTGGGGGTAGCCACGATCAGGATATACCTTGGACACGGTGTATGGGAGATCCATGATCTTTTCAGGGCGTATCTGATATTTGCGATCGTGATGCTGCTTATTTATCTTGCTTTTATTATCTTCAAAAGACCTGACGGTATGTTCTTTTTCCTGGCTGCGGAACTGATCGTCGGAGCCTATATCGGGTTCGGAATGCCGAATTTCACGGATGTTTTTTCCTCTGATCCGGAGCAGTCGGGAGAGTATGTTGAGACGGCACAGAACCTTGCAGGGGATCTTTTGATAGGTGAGAGCCCGACAGAGCGGATAAAGAATCCGGACACCATGCTTAACGCCAATTACGGTATGGTGA
Source organism: Lachnospiraceae bacterium (assembly GCA_017444545.1). Classification (GTDB taxonomy): domain Bacteria; phylum Bacillota; class Clostridia; order Lachnospirales; family Lachnospiraceae; genus NK4A144. Next base: position 402 of record JAFSWJ010000037.1, on the reverse strand, counting down.
TCAGGAGGGCGACAGTGGGTGGCTGGGCAAATACGGCAAGGAGGGATCAGCTTGAGGCAGCAATGGCATTTGGATATAATGCCCATTTCATGAGGATACTCGACAGCGGGGGGACCGTTTTTTCCGATGCATTACTGCATGTGACACAGACCCTGACCTGCAGGGATGAGCTTTATACAGGCGAGGCTTACGAAAAAAAAGATCAGGCAGACGGTTATACACTTCTTGACAATAAATTCGTTCTTCCCTTTGTGATGCTCACAGACGACGGATTTGACGGGGCTTATGATGGTGAAATGGATGCCGGGAAAATGACAAATGCGTACTACAGGGCAGTCTATGAAGGAGCAGCCGGAAGGAAGCCGGAGAGTGACGGACCGGCAAAATGGGAGGATGGCACAG
>JAFSWJ010000348.1 GCA_017444545.1 Lachnospiraceae bacterium | reverse complement strand
GACTTTGACCTCCGACCACCCAAGCAGTTCGAAATGATGATGGATGGGAGCCATCCTGAAAAACCTTTTTCCATGAGTAGCCTTGAAATACAGCACCTGGATGATGACCGAGCAGACCTCGGCCAGATATACAAAGGCCACTATGAGGATGTAGATCGGCAGGTTCATCATGATGGCCGAAGATGCCACAAAGCCTCCCAGCGCCAGGGAACCCGTATCCCCCATAAAGACCTTTGCAGGATGATGGTTGTATATGAGAAATCCCAAAAGACCTCCTATCATGGCAGAGGCCGCAGGAGTTATCCCCGATGAGGTTATGGCAGATGCTGCTGCCATAAATATGGATATCACAGCAGTGACAAAGGCTGCCAGACCATCCAGGCCGTCAGTGAAATTTGCTCCGTTCACCGTTCCTCCAAAGGCTATGATCTCAAAGGGTATGGCAAAGAGCCCCAGGGAGATCATGATGGGTGTGCCGCTTTTTGTAAAGATGGAGGTGAAAGGCACCCTCATATCAAAGGACACGTTCGTATGATTCATGATGATCACGCAGATAATAAGAGCGAGTATCACCTGAAGTCCGAATTTCTGATAAGCCTTCAGACCGAGATTCCTTTTGAGCACAACCTTGATGAAATCATCAACAAAGCCGATGAGACCGAAGCCCACGGTCGCAACAAGGACGGGAAGGATGTTCCTGTGATCCGGCAGGTAAAAGGACACGACCACGATCCAGGGTATAAGGAACATGATGCCTCCCATGGTGGGCGTGCCGGTCTTGGCCTTGTGGGATTCGGGGCCTTCTTCTCTTTCGACCTGTCTGGCTTTTAGTTTTCGGAGCATCGGGAGCACCCCCTGACCAAAGAGGGTGCTGGCGCCGAAGCAGGTTATGAACGGAACAAAAAAATCAAACATACATGTACCTCTGTATATACACGAGCTCGGTTCGATCGGTCTACTCTTTGGCTCTTGCTCCCGCAGGTCACCCCCCGCACCTTGCGCTCCAGTAGGTGCTCGGCACGGGGTTCTACGCTCCGCTTCGGTCGGCGCTAAACGAATGTCCACTGGACATCCAGCGCCCCTGCTCGCGCATATACTTTATGAATTACTTTAACTATTGTCATTAAACGGTATGTTATATCAAAATTCCAGGTCGGAGGGCAGTGTCTTGTCGACCGGCTGTCCGGTGACGGGGTCGAGGACTTCGCCTGTATTGGGGTCTAAGGGGTAGCCGGTCTCAGGGTCGTACTGGATCCTGTTTCCGGATTCCGTCACGGGCTCCATGGCATCTTCTCCCTCACCTTCCGTGTCTGAGGCTTCGTTTTCCGAGACGGAATTTTCGGAAACGGCATTTTGCGAAACCGCTCCCGCCGAGAAATCCTCAAGCATTTTGTCTAGCTCCGCCTGTTCTTCCTCTGTTATCTCAAGCGTGGGGAAGATGTTCAGGTAACGGAGTACCTCTGTCATTATATCCCTGCACAGAGTAGTTGCAAGTCTGGTGGATTCGGACTGGTCTTCCACATTCGGAGTGTCGATGACGATGTATGCGATGACCTCCGGGTTTTCCGCCGGCACATATCCCATGAAGGATATGACATAATTTTTTGCGCTTCTGGGTAGCTTTTCCGCTGTTCCCGTCTTTCCTCCCATGGTGTATCCCGCAGGCCTTGCGCTCCATCCTGTACATTCCGAAGGATCGCTCATAACGACGGAATTGCAGAAATCCCTGATCATATCGGAGGTCTCATTGCTGATCACCTGCTTGACTATCCTGGGATTGTTCTCCTTTGTGACAGCCCCTTCGGGGTTTACCACCTTGCTCACCAGATGAGGCTGATAATAATAGCCTCCGTTTATCAGAGCCGAAAAGCCTGCTATCATCTGGATCATCGTTGTGTTAAAGCCCTGTCCGAAGGATGCCACCGCAAGATCCGTCTGGCCCATCTTCTCATTGAAGGTGGTCTCGGCGCCGTTCACCTCGCCCGCAAGATCTATGTTTGTCTTCAGCCCGAAATTGAAGTTTTTATTATACTTGAGCCAGTCGTCCTTTTTGAGGGCAAAGGCCACATCCATCAATACCACGTTGCAGGATTTTGCTATACCCTGCTTGACTGTAAGCAAACCGTCTCCGAACCTGTTGTGACAGTGGATGACGTGTTGACCTATCTCCAGAGCGCCCGTACATTCATAGCTCTCGTAACCGCTGATCTTTCCCGCATCCTTTGCCGCCGCCACCGTAAAGGGCTTCATGGTGGATCCGGGCTCATAGGTATCGGATATGCAGAAGTTTTTCCAGACTGCATTCTTTATCTCTTCGCTGTCGTAGAGTTCCTCTTCCGGGATCTCCTCCTCATCCGATTCTTCATCCGACTCTTCCTCAAAAGATCCGGCTCCCTCTTCTGATCCTTCGCCTTCCCCGCCGGCTTGTTCTGCCTCATCTTCCGAGACGCTTTCGCTTTCCTCTTCGTCTTCCTTTTTCTTTTTTTTCTTTACAAGAGATTCGTAGGGCGAAAGGTCGATGCCTTCCATGTTTCTCGGATCGTTCAGGTTGAACACCGGGTAGTTGGCCATCGAGTAGATCCCGCCTGTATTGGGATCCATGACGATACAGCCTATATTGTTGGCCGCGGGACCCGTCCTGTAGTTATTATTATACTTCTCGGCAAATTCCCTGATATGCTTTTCGACTATGGACTGGATGTTCACATCTATGGTCGTGACTATGGTGCTTCCGTCCGTCGCCTTTTTGATGGTGCGCTCCAGGGTTCCGTCATTATTGAGGAAACCGTATTCCCTGCCGTTGCTGCCGTTTAAGGTATCGTTGTAAAACTCCTCGAGCCCGTACTGGCCTGTATTATCGCCCTGTACAAAGCCGATCATGTCGCAGGCTACGGAATCGTAGGGATATTTCCTGATATACTCCTCTTCAAACCATACGGCATTTTTTGCAACCTTTGAGGCTTCTTCAGCCTCCCCGTCCGCAAGGGATGCCTCCTCTATCTCCTTGTAGACTGCAACCTTGTCGGCGCTCACTCTTTTGAGAAACTTTTTGTACTGTCCGCCGGGATTTTCCTTTATGTAGTCCCTGACCTCGTTTATGTCTATCTCCGGAAAGCTCCTTTTCAGCGCATCCATGGTGGCATCTATGTGCACGCCGTTGTCATAGTTTGCAAGCTTTGCATCGACTATGACATTGTAGACCTTTTCGGAGTAGGCAAAGACCGATCCGTTCCTGTCCTCTATGGATCCCCTCTTGTAGGGAAGGACCTTTGAGTCATAGGATTGCTGGGATAGTACCTGCTTTTTGTAGGAATCTCCGTTGTCCCTGTTTATCTGGACTATCCTGTACAAAAGCCCCAGAAATGCGGCAAGCACTAAAACAAGCAAACCCAGAAGCTGCCTTTTCATTGAAAAGGTAAGTCTTCTGGTTCTGCTCTTTTCTTTACGGACTTTATTTTTTTTCGACTTTTTCGGGAATGTCCTGATACTGGCGGACATAATCTCCTGCCCCTCCCTCTATGTCTACGACCTGGCCCGAATCGGGATAGGTCATTCCCAATTCATCCATGGCGATCTGCTTGATCTTTTCCATGTCTATGGAGCCTTCGATCCTGTCCAGCTCCTCGTCGTTTTTCTGTCTCAGGGTACCCAGTTCCTTTTCCATTCCTGCGATGGTCTTTTGCTGGGCCGTGATATCATTTCTCAGATTCAGGTAAATGATACATCCCACAAGGAGGACCATGGCCATGGTCACAAGAAAGAATCCGTAGGCCACCGAAAGACCCTGGGCTTTCAGTTCTCTCACATCCCTGGGTCTGGTCCTTTGGATCTCCTCCTGAAACTCATAGTCGTCATATACATGTTTTTGTTTTCTGACTGTGTTTCCATCATCATAATATCCGTAATAATAGATGGATTCAGTGCTTTTTTTCATCAGTCTTTCCTTCTTTCAAATATCCTCAGTTTGGCACTGTGTGCCCTGGAATTTTCTTCCGTCTCCTCTTTGCCCGGAGTTACGGGCTTTTTTGTGATCACCGTTCCCCTGCTCTTTTTCCCGCATACACACACCGGAAACTGCGGCGGACAGGTGCAGGGGTTTTCCGCTGTGCGGAATGCGTTTTTCACTATCCTGTCCTCAAGCGAATGAAAGGTTATGACTGCAAGCCTTCCTTTGTCATTCAGCAGTCCTGTCATCTCCTCAAGCGCCCTTTCAAGGATCGAAAGCTCATCGTTGACCTCTATCCTGATCGCCTGAAAGGTCCTCATGGCCGGGTTCGTGTGCTTTTCCCTGTATTTTGCAGGTATGGCCTTTGCGGGTATCGCGGCCAGCTGCAGCGTAGTCTCTATCGGAGCTTTCTTTCTTTCTTCACAGATCCTTTTTGCGATGTTCTTTGCAAATCTTTCTTCGCCGTAATCTTTTATTATCCGAAAGAGCTCCTCCTCGGGATAGGTGTTCACCACATCCTTTGCGGTCAGGGGCGCACTCCTGTCCATCCTCATGTCAAGCGGCGCATCCTTCAGGTAGGAAAAGCCGCGGCCGGCTGTGTCAAGCTGGTGGGATGAAACCCCTATGTCTATCAGGATCCCGTCAAAGCCTTTGATCTTTTGCTCTGCGGCAACTTTTTTGATCTCGGCAAAGTTGCTTTTGATGATGGTCACCCGGTCCGAAAAGGGCTTTAATCTTTCCTTTGCCGCTTCTATGGCTTCCTCGTCCTGATCAAGACAGATGAGCCTGCCGTTTTCCGAAAGCCTCTTTGCGATCTCCTCCGAATGTCCCCCGCCTCCGACTGTACCGTCAAGGTAGGTGCCGTCACTCTTTACTGCAAGTCCGTCGACTGCCTGTTTCAAAAGGACGGGTATGTGATCAAACTTTTTTTCACCGTTCATAGCGACAGACCCAGTTCCCTGATCTTTGAGGTGATCTCGTTCACGCTTGATACCTGGGCGGATTCGTATTTATTCCTGTCCCAGATCTCTATGTGGTTTCCGACGCCAAGGAGTGTCACCTCCTTTTCAAATCCGGCGTACTTGCGAAGCGGTGTGGATATGAGGATCCTGCCCTGGCTGTCAAAGGTGCCTTCCATTGCGGATCCGAGGAAGAACCTCTGGAGCTTTCTGCTCTCTTCCATGTCAAGGGGAAGGTTGGCGATCTTTTCTTCGAATTTTTCCCAGTCCTCCATTGTATAGGCGTAGACGCAGTCATCTATACCGCGGGTGATCATGCAGCCCTCGCCGAGCTGCTCGCGGTACTTCGTCGGGAAGATCAGCCTTCCCTTTGCATCGATTGTGTGATTGAACTCGCCTCTGAACATTTCCGGGTTATTCTCCACTTTCTACCACTATGGTGTAATTATACCCCACTTTTCACCACTTAAGTGTCATTCTATATCACTTTCGGGCATAAATCAACATAAAATTGCTTTTTTTCTGTTTTTTTGCAATAAAAAAACATCGGAAAATGCAGTGTTTTCCGATGTTTCACAAGATGTAGTTGCTTATATTATGTTTACCACAATATAGAGGTGGGACAGGGGGACGGTTCAATCAGGGGGACGGTT
>JAFSWJ010000347.1 GCA_017444545.1 Lachnospiraceae bacterium | reverse complement strand
TCTTATTATATATATGACACAGACCCTTTCGGCATCGGATATCGTGCTGGCCGTGTTGATGACGGCGGCTTCATCCTTCGTCGGTCTGCTGCTGCCAAAGATCAACAATATCATCTTTTCCACGGTGGTGAAATCAGGAAGCATGTCCATGCTCCTTTCGATCACGATACTGCTGCTTAGTACGGAGATCTCCATGACGCTGTTTGCAGCGGCACAGAGCCTTTGCATGACAAGGATCAATACCCGTATGAGTGTTTATGTGGAGTCGGCGTCGATGATGAGGATATTGTCGCTGCCTGCAAACTTCTTCAGAGATTACAGCTCCGGCGAGCTGGCATCCAAGATGGAATACATTAATTCGCTGTGTTCAATGCTTGTTTCCACGGTGATGTCCTCGGCGCTGACCGGTATCTTTTCACTGATCTATATCGGCTCGATCTTCAGATACGCGCCCTCCATGGTGGCACCGGCGCTTCTTGTGGTGCTGACTACCGTGGTGATCTCGGTCATTACGACCTTTGTCCAGATGAAGATCAGCCGGGTGCAGATGAGCCTTGCCGCAAAGGAGAGAGGCATGAATTTTGCGCTGATCTCCGGTATCCAGAAGATCCGTCTGGCCGGCGCCGAAAAGAGGGCCTTTGCCAGATGGGGAAATCTATATGCCGAGGAGGCAAAGTATTCCTATGATCCTCCCGTGATCATAAAGATAAATACCGTGATAACCCTGATGGTGTCACTGGCGGGTACCCTCATACTTCAGTATATTGCGGCAATAAGTCATGTGTCCGTGGCAGACTACTATGCTTTTGATGCGGCCTACGGAATGGTAAACGGCGCATTCATGGGGCTTGCGGGGATCACTATGGAGATAGCGCAGATCAAGCCCATCCTTGAACAGGTCAGACCGATCCTCAAAGCAGTGCCTGAAACCTCCGAAAACAAGCAGATGCTGACCCGCATCGGAGGAGGAGTGGAGCTCAACAATATATCTTTCAGATATAACGATAATATGCCCATGGTCATTGACAACCTGTCCCTAAAGATCAGGGCAGGGCAGTATGTTGCCATAGTAGGAAAGACGGGCTGCGGCAAATCGACGCTGATGAGACTGCTGCTGGGCTTTGAAAAGCCGCTGAAGGGCGCAATTTATTATGACGGAAAGGATATCAATACCATAGATCTGAAATCCCTTCGAAAGAACATAGGCTCCGTCACACAGAACGGCAAGCTTTTTTCAGGGGATCTCTTTGAAAATATTGTGATCTCCGCTCCCCAGCTGACTTTGGACGATGCCTGGGCGGCGGCGGAGATGGCGGGTATCGCCGACGATATCAGGGCCATGCCCATGGGAATGTTTACCTATGTTTCAGAGGGCGGCGGCGGCATATCAGGCGGTCAGAAGCAAAGACTCATGATAGCAAGGGCTGTTGCGCCCAAGCCGAGGATACTGATGTTTGACGAGGCGACCAGCGCGCTTGACAACATCACCCAAAAGAAGGTCGCTGATGCACTGGCGGGACTTAAATGCACCAGGATCGTCATAGCCCACAGGCTCTCGACCATCAAAGACTGTGACAGGATCATCGTCCTTGAAGGCGGAAAGATCATCGAGGACGGGACCTATGAAGAACTGATAGCAAAGAACGGATATTTTGCCGAACTCGTGGAAAGACAGAGAGTTGATGTATGATAAAAATAATGGAGGAGTTTTTATTATGAAAAACAGGATCGTTGCATTGATGCTTTCACTGACCCTGGCGGGAGTGCTGATCTGCGGCTGCAGTAATGCGGCAAAAAGTGAGCCTGAGCCTGCGCCTGCGCCGGCAGTTCAGGAAGAGCCTGCATCCGATGTGGAGCCGGAAGCGGGAGAGGCTGCGGCAGAGGATGAAAAGGAACAGGCAGAAGAGCCAAAGGCTCCGGTACAGGAGGAGATGGCTTCGGGGCTTGGCATCACGTCCTCAAAGGAGTTTGTCAGCCGGACGGATGATGAGGGAAAGGTCATTGTTTACGGGCATTATCCGGTGATCAGGGCTTCCGGAAAGGATCATGAAAAGCTTTCGGCTGCGCTTGATGAGATGACGAAAAATATCTCGGCGGACATCGAAAAAAATCTCGATGATATTGCGGAGATGGCAAAGGAGGATATCGCTGACGGCAGGGATCTTCCGGGCGGTTATTATACATATGAGTGTGACGCCATCGTGACAAGGGGTGATGAAGATGTTTTGAGCATTCTTTTCACCTATAATACATTTTCGGGCGGCGCCCATCCCTCGTCCTGGTATGATGCAAAGAGCTTTGACGCAAAGACCGGCGAGGAACTCAACATCGTCAATGTGGTAAATGATGCGGCATCGCTTCCAAAGACGCTTGCAGACAAGCTTTTGTCCGAGTATGACAAGGAGATCTTTTTTGAGGAGGATGTGGAAAAGCTCATAAACGAGTCATATGAGGAGAACCTGAACTATACGTACACCCTGGATAATGCCGGGATCTGCTTCTATTTTTCCGCATACCAGCTGGCACCCTATGCTGCAGGCAGCCAGATCACGATGTTCCCCTACAGTGATTATCCCGACCTTGTAAAGGAAGGGTTTGTAAAGGGGGATGGCGATTTCATCGAAGGCATCGTGATGGAAAAGAAATACAGGGCAGGCAGAAAGGATGAACTTTCGATGTCCTTTTATCCCAAGCTTGAGGATGATTATGAATACGAGCTTAATGTGAACCTGGGCGGCAGCCAGACCATCGAAACCCTCACCTGCGCCGGCATGCAGCCTTACCTGGTGAAAAAGGACGGCAGATACTTTGTCTATGTGGACGAGCTTCAGCTCAATGATTACAAGTCGCTTGATATCTATAAGATAGGTGACGCCGGACTCAAAAAAGTCGGCGCCTATGAGCGCGGCTTCAGAGATGCGTGCCCGACGGATCCTTCCGACTTTTTCCTGGCAGGCAGGACGGATCTGCTCTCTACCAATAATACATACAGGTCCTATCATGTGGGTGATGACGGCATGCCCATGGCAAATGAGGAATATGATCATGTCATCGGTTCCGTATCCGAGAAGCTCACATTAAAGGTGGATCTTGAGGCAGAGGTGTTTGCGGATGAGGAAGCAACGGAATCCGCAAAAGAAACGCTTCCGAAGGGGACAGTCCTTTATTATTTCAGGACTGAT
>JAFSWJ010000346.1 GCA_017444545.1 Lachnospiraceae bacterium | reverse complement strand
GCACAGCAGCATCTACGAGAGCCTTCCGGGGCATGCGAGCTTTTATTATCCGAAAAAGCACGGATACGGCAAGGTTTGGCTTGATATGGCGGATGCGATAAGGGATAATATGGTATATGGCGTGAAGGCTTCGGTGCTGGACCTTGACGAAAGGACGGTAAACGGGCACTATAAGGGTGAGTATATAATAAACACCGCTCCGTGGACGGGCTTTGAAAAGATACAGGGTATCGGGGATGATATGAAAAAAGCCCTTGAAAAGCTTGTTCATACATCTGTAGTAATTAAGTATTTTGATGAAACGGTGGATACGGATTCCCACTGGACCTATTTCCCTGATGAGGAAAAGGAATATCACAGGATCCTCTACCGCGCAAATTTCTGCCCGGGATCAAAGGGATACTGGACGGAGACCAATCTGAAGAGGGCAGACTTAAATGACGGACGTCCTTATTATATAAACGAGTATGCCTATCCCGTAAATACCGTGGACAAGAGAGAGGCCATAGCGCTGATCCTGGATGAAGCAAAGAAAAAGAGTGTCATAGGTCTTGGCAGATGGGGGCAGTGGGAGCATTTCAACTCGGATGTCACCGTGAAAAAGGCGATGACGCTTGCAAAAGATATGATATGATGGAGCTGCGGCGAAAAACGCCGATAAGCATCCGGAAGGGGTAATACCAAATGGCAAAAGCAACCGAAAGATATCCCGGACCTCTGGTTTTCGGTCTGGATATCGGAACAAGGAGCATAGTCGGGACCGTCGGCTATATGTTCAACAAAAAATTCCATGTAGTGGCCATACAGTCAAAGCTGCATGAGACCAGGTCCATGCTTGACGGACAGATCCACGATATAGCGGCCGTGGCTGATACCATCATGGATGTGAAGGCGGAGCTTCAGAGAAAGACGGGACAGCCTTTAAAGGATGTCTGTATAGCTGCCGCAGGACGTGTGCTCCGTACCGTGACTGTCCATGTGGATCATGAATTTGAAGAGGATACGGATGTTACAGCCGAGCATATATACTCGCTTGAGCTTTTGGGTGCCCAGAGGGCCTATGAGGAATTCCTCAAAAACAATACCCTCAATATGCGCTTTTACTGTGTGGGATATACGGTGGAGCGTTATTATCTGAACAAGTTCCCCATGGGAGAGCTGCTAAGCCACAAGGGAAATCATATAGGAGCGGACGTCATTGCCACCTTCCTGCCGGATGAGGTCGTGGACGGACTCTACAAGGCCGTGAGCATGGCAGGCCTCAATGTTGCAAATATGACGCTGGAGCCTATCGCGGCAATGGAGCTTGCGATCCCGAAATCCTACAGGATGCTGAATCTGGCCCTGGTGGATGTGGGAGCGGGTACAAGCGATATCTCCATCACGAGAGACGGAGCCATCATAGCCTACGGCATGATCCCCAGCGCCGGAGATGAGCTGACCGAGGCTATCGCAAAGCATTACCTCACTGATTTTGATGAGGCGGAAAAGATCAAGTTCGGCGTGAACACCAAGGGTGCCATTGAGTTTACGGATATCATGGGGATACATCACAAGACCGACTCAAAGGAGGTTCAGGAGATCCTGCGGCCCACGGCATCCATCATCGCCAGAGAGGTGTCTGACCAGATCAAAAAGCTCAACGGCGGCAAGCCTGTCAGTGCTATCTTTGTTGTAGGCGGAGGCGGAAAGGTTCCGGTGTTCACCGAGATCCTGGCTGATGAGATGCAGATAGCAAGAGAAAGGGTCGCTGTCAAGGGCGAGGAAGTATTAAAGAATGTTGATTTCAAGGATGAGAGGGTGAAAAAGGATTCGCTTCTGGTCACTCCCATCGGTATCTGCCTGAATTTCTATAATCAGGTCAACAACTTCATCTTTGTATCCTTTAACGACAGCCAGATCAAGCTCTATGACAATGATCACCTGCAGATCGTGGACGCGGCCATGGCATCGGGCTTTTCCAATGCGGATCTTTTCCCGAAGAGGGGAAAGGAGATCAATTATACCGTGAACGGAAGCAAGAGGCTGGTTCGCGGAACCATGGGCGAGGGCGCGGTGATACGCCTCAACGGGGAGAATGCTCCCATAAATGCAAAGATCAAGGCGGGGGACATCATAGAGGTGGAGCCGTCAACGGCAGGAGATCCCGCGGTCGTCACCATAGATTCACTGCCTGAATTCAAGCAGTCCATAAAGATCAATGTAAATGACAAGACCGTATCAATGCCCAAATTCGCGGCTGTAAACGGTGAGCTGCAAAGCGGTTATTATGAGATACAGGACGGTGACGAGGTCGTGATGCGCGATTATTATACGGTCGCCCAGATCCTTGATTTCATGGATATCAGCAAGGAGGATGACTCTGAGATATACGTAAATCATGAGGAAGCCTATTCCGATATGCCTGTCTACGAAAACTTCAATGTTGAGATAGAGATCCGCCAGGAGGAACTGGTGGGGGACATGACGCAGCAGAGAAAGGAAGAAGAGGAAAGAGCAAAGGCTGAAGCGGAAGCTGAGGCTGCAAGGAAGGCGGCAGAGGAAACACGGGCAGAGGCTTCAAAGCAGGTCGAAACAGAGGCGGAGGCTTCAAAGCAGGCGGCAGAGGGTGCAGAGGTAAAAGACGGGGAAGAAAATGCTGACAGGGCGGAAAAAGACCCGGATGAGACGGATGAGTCACCGCAGACACCTTCCGGAGATGCAAAAGCTGATAATAAAGACGCAGATCTCGGTCCGGAAGCCGAAAAGCCTGCCGACCCTTCATCAGACAAGGTTTCAGGCGGACGCACCATGCCTGACGGTACCATAGAGATAACGGTAAAGGTAAACGGAGAGGATGTCCTCCTTTCCGGAAAAAAGGATTACATCTACGTGGATGTCTTTGACAAGATAGATTTCGATCTCTCCACTCCAAGGGGAAAGGCCGTCGTCACAAAACTCAACGGCATGAAGACCTCCTCCTTTGCCGAAAAGCTCCGTCCCGGCGACATACTTGACATCTACTGGAGCTGATGAACCGCAAAGTTATTGTGTCAGGCATTTCAAAGAGTAAATGCGCGAGCAGGGGGCGCTGAATGTCCAGTGGACATTCG
>JAFSWJ010000345.1 GCA_017444545.1 Lachnospiraceae bacterium | reverse complement strand
ACAAGCTGAATTTCGGTCAGGATGTGCGCACAGTCCTTGCCTGGACCGAGGAAGGCGCGGTGGACTGCGGGGTGGTATACGCAACGGACGCATATACCTCGGACAGGGTCACGATAGCCGCAATGGCTCCCAAGGGGAGCGTCAGCAGGGTGATCTATCCTTTATGCATAATAAAAGAAAGCAAAAACATCAGCGCGGCAGAGGGATTCACAGGGTTTCTTGAAAGTGAAAAAGCTGCAGCGGTCTTTGAAAAATACGGATTCAGGATGGTGCGGAAATGAGGCTGCAGGATCTGTCTCCCTTGCTGATATCCCTTGAGGTTGCAGCCATTGCCCTTGTCATAGTATTCTTTTCGGGGATCATCACAGCCTGGGCCGTATCAAAGATGAAAAGGGGAAAGGGAATAATGGACACGGTCCTGTCTCTTCCTCTGGTACTTCCACCTACGGTTGTAGGATTTATTCTGCTGGTGTTTTGCGGCAGCAACGGCCCTTTGGGAAAGCTGTTTTCCCTATTTGACGTGAAGCTTATTTTTACTGTAAAGGGTGCTGTGATCGCGGCAGTGGTATGCTCCTTTCCCATCATGTACAGGACGGCACGCGGCGCCATAGACCAGATCGAGGGGGATCTCATTGATGCCGCAAGGGTCATGGGTCTTGGAAGAGCGGGAGTACTCTTCAAAGTGATAGTCCCTCTTTCATGGCCGGTCCTTGTATCCGGAGCACTGCTTTCCTTTGCAAGGGCTCTGGGGGAATTCGGCGCCACAATAATGATGGCAGGCAACATTCCGGGAAAGACACGGACCATGTCTGTTGCGGTTTATACGGCGGTCCAGGCGGGAGACAGACAGCTTGCATATACATGGGTACTTATTATACTGCTCATATCCTTTGTGGTGCTGCTGCTCATGAACCTTTTACTTTCAAAAAAATTCAGACGGGTATGACAGGAAATGGTTGATCGTTTCGGCAGAACAATTGAATATCTGAGACTGTCAATAACTGACAAATGTAATCTTCGCTGCAGATACTGCATGCCAAAGGACGGTGTCACCCCTGTAAGCCATGATGATATCCTGCGATATGAGGAGATCACAAGGCTTGCGGGGATATTTGCACATCTCGGGATCAGAAAGATCCGTATCACCGGCGGAGAACCTCTTGTCAGAAAGGGAGTCTGTGATCTCATAGGAAGGCTTAAGAGTGTAAACGGTGTTGAAAATGTGAGCCTTACCACAAACGGCGTGCTTTTAAGGGAACTTGCACAGGATCTGAAGGCTGCCGGTACGGACGGGATCAATATAAGTCTGGATACCGTAAATGAGGAGACCTTCAGGAAGCTTACCGGTTTTGACGGGCTGCCTCAGGTCATGGAAGGACTGAAGACCGCATTTGACCGGGGTATGAGATTAAAGATCAACTGTGTTCCCGTCTGGGGGATAAACGAGGGGGATCTTTGTGACATAGCCCTGTTTGCAAAGGACAGACCTGTGGATGTGAGGTTCATAGAACTCATGCCCATCGGTGAAGGCAGGGGATTTACCGGTATCTCTTCAAATGAGGTGCTCTACCTTCTGGAGGAGCGCTTCGGGAAGAGCTGGACGTTATCGGATCGGGGCAGCGGACCTGCCAGGATGCGCTCCTTTGCAGGCTTTGCCGGACGGATCGGCTTCATTTCACCCATAAGTCAGTCCTTTTGCTCATCCTGCAACAGGTTAAGACTCACATCAACGGGGTTTTTGAAGACCTGTCTTTATTATGCGGAAGGGTATGATCTGAAGGGAGCCTTGCGTGGCGGCGCTTCTGATGAGGAGCTTGCCCGGCTGATAACGGGAGCTGTGAAGGAAAAGCCTGCCGGGCACAGGTTCGGAGAGAAAAAGGATGCTTTTGAGGAAAAAAGGATGTATCAGATCGGAGGTTGACCGGATTGGGAAGGATTGAGGCTGTATGCGTAAGCGATGAGAAGGGCGTTGCAAAAAGAGAGGTTTTGGAGGCTGTGATCAGGGAGGATTTCGGACTTGAAGGGGACGCTCATGCAGGCTCTGCCAGACAGGTGAGCCTTCTCCTCTTTGAAAGGGTGAGGGAATTTGAAGAAGAGAACGGTCTTCAGATCATGCCCGGAGCCTTTGGTGAAAACCTGCTGGTTTCAGGGCTTTTGAAGGACGATCTAAAGGCTGGTGCAAGGCTTTGTGCGGGGAATGTGATAATGGAGATCACGCAGCTTGGCAAGGAGTGCCATGAAGGCTGCACCATCACAAGGCTGACCGGAAAATGTATCATGCCGAAGGAAGGCATCTTTGCAAGGGTCATAAGAGGAGGCAGGGTGTCAAAGGGCGATGAGATAGAGCTTTTGAAGTCTGCGGTTGTTTGAGTAACGGGCATTTTTTTAGCGGAAAGGCGGGGATATGTACAGGGCAAAGGTTATAACGATAAGCGACAGGGCAAGCAGCGGGGTTTACGCGGATGAAAGCGGACCTCTGGCATCAGGCATCCTCCGGGAAAACGGGTTTGAAGCCGGGGACGTTCTTATTATACCTGATGAAGAGGAGAGGATATATGAGAGTCTGACCTCCATAGCGGACTCCGGGAGTACAGATGTAATATTTACTACCGGTGGGACGGGCTTTTCAAAAAGGGATGTCACGCCGGAGGCTACCGTGAGGGCCTGCGACAGGATGGCGCCAGGGATAGCCGAGGCAGTCAGGGCCATGAGCCTTGAAAAAACAAAGAATGCCATGCTGAGCCGTGCCGTGGCGGGGATCAGGGGGGAGACCCTCATCATAAACCTGCCCGGGAGCAAAAATGCGGTGAGGGAATGCCTGGAATTTGTTCTGCCTGTTCTGCCTCACGGCATCGGGATACTGAAGGGCGAGGCGGACGGATGAGAGCTTTGATATCAGACGGAATAGAGAATATATCGGAAGAGGAGCTTGAACGGGATCTTTTGCTGCTTCCTGACTGGAGGAGGGAGGCTGCCGAAAGGTACAGGTTTTTTTCGGGCAGAGTGCAGAGCACAAAGGCTTATCTGCTTTTGAGACAGGCGCTTTTTGAGGAATACGGCATCCGGGATGAGGGGAGATTTTCGTTCGGGGAGCACGGAAAGCCGTATCTTGCGGACCATCCGGACATTCATTTCAACTTAAGCCATTGCAGGGAGGCCGTGATGTGCGTGGTGGATGACAGGCCGGTGGGATGTGACATCGAATCCGTCGAAAGAAAGACGGATCTGGCTTTGCTAAAAAGGACAATGAGCCCTGCTGAGCAGGAACGGGTCTTTGCCTCATCTGCTCCGGAGCTTGAATTCATGAAGCTCTGGACCGCAAAGGAGGCCGTCCTCAAGCAAAGAGGCACGGGACTTACCGAGGATCTTGCGGACCTGCTTGCCGGCGTGTCAGGTGAGGGGCTCATCATAGAAACAACCCCCGTGCCCGAAAAAGGGTATGTCTGCTCCGTCTGCCATCTGTGAAACAGGGGGACGGTT